>NZ_RZQP01000019.1:0-52736 GCF_003998165.1 Mesorhizobium sp. M7A.F.Ca.US.007.01.2.1
GACTGGCAAACGGTTCAAAACAGGTCGACGTCGCCCTCGGAGCCACCATTCCCGGGGTGCTGTCGACCACGCTCGCCATCGCCATCGGCGAACCGCCGCAATCCTCGCCATGGCTGGCGGTTGGAGAAGCCGGCACCGTGGTGCGCACCGCGCAAACGCGCATCAAGCTGCTGTTCACCCTTGGGGCCGGCAGTAATCCGAACCTGAGCGGCGGCATCAGCCTGCTGTCGGTCAGGTTGCCACTGAATGTCGAAGTGGCCTATGCCGAGGCCAAGCTGACCGACATCAGCTGCCCGACCGGACCCGACAGCTTGAAGGTGACCATTGCCGCCAAGCCTGGCGTCGCCGCGCTGAAACTTGCGGCCAGCGATACCGATAGCAACCCCACTGCCTTTGCCAATTTCAGCAACGAACAGTCGTTCTCCGACGCCAACATCGCGGATGCCAGCCTCAATCTGCTGCTGCTAAAAATCCCGCTGCTACAGGTGAAGGGTTCGGCTGGGGCCGACGTCACCAACGTCAACCCGACCAACCTGGTCTTCAATAAAACCGAGATCGCTGCCAAGATCATAAAGGCGACGCCAACACGGGACCTGACCCAGACGCTGACCGCGTCACTTGTCAACGATCTGTCGCTCTACGTCGGTCCGCTTGGCATCATCGGGCTTGACCTAACCGCCATACTCGGCGTCGTAAAGCAGCCGGTCTTAGCGCTCTTGAAAACCGTGACCGCACCAGTCGACACATTGCTTTACAGCCTGCTCGATACGCTCGGCGTGCATCTCGGCGTGGCCGATGTCCGGGTCACCGGCGCGACATGCGGACGTGCCGTGCTGGTGCAGTAACGTCGGGATATCAGTCGAGCCTGCCCAAAAAGGCTCCGAGCGCTGGCAGCAAAAGCTCAGTCTCGACGACCGCGGCATTGCCATCCAGCTGCGCAACCGCTCGGATGTCCCCCGGCAACGGCCAATTGGCCGGTCCTCCGGCGAAATTGAAGACACAGAGCAGTCTTTCACCGCCGCCGTCGCGGATGAAAGCGAGCAGGTCACCCTCGGCGTCGAGAAAGCGGATCGAGCCGGATATCAGCGCCTCATGCTCCCCGCGCAAGGCCAGCGCAGCCCGGTAGG
Source organism: Mesorhizobium sp. M7A.F.Ca.US.007.01.2.1 (assembly GCF_003998165.1). Taxonomy (NCBI): domain Bacteria; kingdom Pseudomonadati; phylum Pseudomonadota; class Alphaproteobacteria; order Hyphomicrobiales; family Phyllobacteriaceae; genus Mesorhizobium; species Mesorhizobium sp. M7A.F.Ca.US.007.01.2.1. The sequence goes on from NZ_RZQP01000019.1 coordinate 1,128, forward strand.
ACGCGAGCACAGAGACCGTGTCGGCATTCTGGACGTCGACGGCGCGAGCGCGATGGCTGGCCGGTATCGGCAGCCAGGGCCTGGCCGTGGAGAAGCCTGCATTGTCGGCGCCGGCCTCCCACACCATCGGCGTGCGGCACCCATCCCTGCCCTTGACGCCTGGCCAGAAGCGGATGCCGACGGGATCGCGCAGATCTTCATAGGCCAGCTCCGCCTCCTCCAGCCCGAGTTCCTCGCCCTCATAGAGGCAGATCGAGCCGCGCAGGCAGGCGAGCAGCATGATCGAGAATCTTGCGACCGCGTCGGGCTCGCTGTCCGGCCTTGTCCAGCGGCTGACATGGCGCGCCACGTCATGGTTGGAGAAGGCCCAGCAGACCCAGCCGTCGGAGACGGCCGCCTCGAAGGCTTCGACGCAGCCACGCACATGCGCAGCCGAGAACTGCGGACCGAGCAGGTCGAAGGTGTAACACATATGCAGCTTGTCGCCGCCTGAAGTGTAGGCCGCGAGCGTCTGCAGCGAGCGGCCTTCATCGCCGATCTCGCCGACGGCGGCGCGGTCGTCATATTCGTCGAGCAGCGCCCTGAAACGGCGCAGGAACGCCAGGTTTTCCGGCTGCGTCTTGTCGAACAGGTGCTCCTGGTAAAGGTAGGTGTTGGTCTCGCTGTTGGTGCCGGCGACGCTTGATGCCAAGGGTGGATTGCTGCGCAACCAGCGGTCGTGGACATAGTAATTGACCGTATCGAGCCGAAAACCGTCGACGCCGCGCTCCAGCCAGAAGCGCACAGTTTCCAGAAGCGCGTCCTGAACCTCCGGATTGTGGAAATTCAGATCGGGCTGCGAGGGGAGGAAATTGTGCATGTAATACTGCCGGCGGGTCGAATCCCATTCCCAGGCCGGGCCACCGAAGACGGAGAGCCAGTTGTTTGGCGCGCTGCCATCTGGCTTGCTATCGGCCCAGACATACCAGTCGGCTTTGGGGTTATCGCGGCTGGCGCGGCTTTCGACAAACCAGTCGTGCTTGTCGGATGAATGCGACAGCACCTGGTCGATGATGATCTTCAGGCCGAGACGATGCGCCTCGGCGACCAGCGCATCGAAATCCTCGAGCGTGCCGAATATCGGATCGACATCGCAGTAGTCCGACACGTCGTAGCCCATATCGGCCATCGGCGACTTGAAGAAAGGCGACAGCCAGATGGCGCCGACACCGAGCGAGGCGACATGGGCGAGCCTCGATGTGATACCGGCGAGATCGCCGCTGCCATCGCCGGTCGTGTCCTGGAAGGAGCGCGGATAGATCTGGTAGATGACGCAACCGCGCCACCATCCCTTCTTGTCACTCGCCGCCATTGCGCTTCTCCCTTGTGCCGGCCTGCGCTCGTTCGATCATGAAGATCATCGTCCGCCCGGATATTGGCCGCGAGATATCCGCCGCATCCGGCGCTTCGATAGCTGGGGCCCAGAAGAATCCGTCTCGTTCAGGCAAGGTGAACATCCAGGCCCGGCGATCGCCGTTGATAAGCACCGCAAGACGGCGGTCGTCATCGCTGGCGCCACTCAGGACCATGACAAGACGGTGCCGCTGCGGATCCTGCCAGCTCTGTTCATCGAGCGGCGCGCCCGTCTCAGCAAGCCATGCGACGTCCGGTATCTCCGAACCTGCCGGCGGCTGGCCGGTGAGGAAGCTTGTGTCGGAAAGCGCCGGCATCGATCGGCGCAGCCTCGAGAGTTCCGCCGTGTAGCGCTCCAGCGCCTGGTCGCGGCCGGCCCAGTCGAGCCAGGTGATCTCGTTGTCCTGGGCATAGGCGTTGTTGTTGCCTTGCTGGGTGCGGCCGAATTCGTCGCCCGCGGTCAGCATGATGGTGCCGCGCGAGGCAAACAGCGCGGCGAGCAGAGCGCGCTGGTCGTTCTGGCGAGCCGCTGCCACGGCCGGGTTGTCCGCATCACCTTCCACGCCGTTGTTCCAGGACAGGTTTTCATTGTGGCCGTCGCGGTTCTGCTCGCCATTGGCTTCGTTGTGCTTGCGCCCGTAGCGCACGATGTCGGCGAGCGTCATGCCGTCATGGGCGGCGATGAAATTGACACTGCGGCTGGCGCCTTGCCCGTTCGCGGCAAACACATCGGACGAACCGGCGAGCCGGGTCGCCAGGGCGCCGACCATGCCGGCGTCGCCACGCCAGAACCGTCTTACATCGTCGCGATACTTGTCGTTCCATTCGAGGAAAGGCGCTGGAAAATTGCCGAGCTGATAGCCGTCGGGGCCGATGTCCCACGGCTCGGCGATCAACACGCGATCGGCCAGCAGTGCGTCATCGCGCATCGCTCTCAGCAGCGGCGCCTCGGCATCGAATGTGCCCTCGACCCGCCCCAGAATGGGAGCGAGGTCGAAGCGGAAGCCATCGACACCGGCATCCCTGACGAAATGGCGAAGCGTGTCGAGGACCATTTCCTGGACCACAGGATGGTCGCAAGCGACCGTGTTGCCGGTACCGGTGTCGTTGGCCAGCCTGCCATCAGGTGTGTGCCGGTAGTAGGCCAGGTTGTCGAAGCCGCGCAGCGACAGCGTGGGACCAAGCCTGTCGCTCTCGCCGGTGTGGTTGAAGACGAGGTCGAGGATGACGCCGATACCAGCCTGGCGCAGCACAGCGACCGTGTTTCGCAGTTCCATGATGCCGCCCGGCGCAAGGCGCGGATCGAGGGCCATGAACGTCACGGGATTGTAGCCCCAGGCGTTTCGCAGCCCGAGCGGCGGCAAATGCCGCTCGTCGATCGACGCGGTCACCGGCATCAGTTCGACCGCGCCAACGCCGAGTTTTTTCAGGTGCTCGACGATCGTCGGTTGAGCAAGTGCGGCGACTGTTCCGCGCAATTTTTCGGGAACGTCCGAATGCAGCATGGTGAAGGCGCGCACCGGAATTTCGTAGACCAGGCCGCCGGCGCGGAAGAGCGGCGGCGCAGCCTGCACAGGCTTCGGTAGCGCAGCCGCGATCGCCTTCGGCATCAGCGACGCGGTATCGCCCCCCTCGCCCCGGCGATCGGCCAGCCGCCAGTCGTAGGCATAAGGCCTGTCAATCTCGACGGCGTAGGGATCGGTCAGCAATTTGTCGGGGTCGAACCACAGTCCATGCTCCGGCGCATAGTCCCCGTCGGCGCGGAAACCGTAGCGGGTTCCGGAGCCAAGACCTGCAACGAACAGCGCGTGGACGCCCTCGCCTTCCCGCTGCAGTTCGAGCCGTTCGATTTCCCGCATGCCCTGCTCGTCGAAGATCGAGACCCAAAGCCGACGGGCGGCCTGCGACCAGGCGGCAAAGCGGATGCCTTCGCGGGTGACTGTGGCGCCGAGCTGGGTCATGCCCGCGCCTCACCTTCTCCCCTGGCGGGAGAAGGTGGATCGGCGCGCAGCGCCGAGACGGATGAGGGGTGTTGGAAGGAACGCGGCGTTAGTGATCTGGACATCGGTTTGCGCCAAGCTGGAGCACCCCTCATCCGACCGAGCTTCGCTCGGCCACCTTCTCCCACAAGGGGAGAAGGTGAAACGCGCGCAGCCACTCTCAAGTGATCACGCTCGGCTTGGGGCGGCCGGTATGGCTGTGAATCCCGGCAATATCGTCAGCCGCGGCAATCAGATCGGCAAGGGCGGCCTGGGTGTCGAGATCGTGCCGAGACTTGTCCGGCTCGTAGCGCTCGATGTAGACGCGCAACGTCGCGCCCGACGTGCCGGTGCCGGACAGCCGAAAGACGACCCGCGAACCACCTTCGAACAGAACCCTGATGCCCTGATGCTCGCTGATCGAACCGTCGACCGGATCGTGATAGGCAAAATCGTCGGCGCTGGCGATTTTCAGGCCGCGCACGCTGGTGCCAGGCAGCGAGCCGAGCTTGGCACGCAGTTCGTCGACCAGCGCGTTGGCGCGGTCGCTCTCGACCTCTTCATAATCGTGCCGCGAATAGTAGTTGCGACCGTAGGTCGCCCAGTGCTCGGTGACGATCTGCTTGCAGCTTTCGCCACGCGCGGCAAGGATGTTGAGCCACAAAAGCACCGCCCACAGGCCGTCCTTTTCGCGGACATGGTTGGAGCCGGTGCCGGCACTCTCCTCGCCGCAGATCGTCGCCATGTCGGCATCGAGCAGATTGCCGAAGAATTTCCAGCCGGTCGGCGTCTCATAGATGCCGACGCCGAGTTTTTCAGCAACGCGATCGGCCGCGCCACTGGTCGGCATCGAGCGTGCAATGCCTTTCAAACCGGCCTTGTAGCCGGGCGCCAGACGCGCATTGGCGGCGAGCATGGCGACCGAATCCGACGGGGTGACGAAAATGCCCTTGCCGATGATCAGATTGCGGTCGCCATCGCCATCCGAGGCGGCACCGAAATCCGGCGCGTCCGGTCCCATCATCTCGTCATAGAGGTGTTTGGCGTGGACAAGGTTCGGGTCCGGATGGTGGCCGCCGAAATCCGGCAGCGGCTTGAAATTGCGGCAGGTGCCATTGGGCGCGCCAAGCCGGTTTTCCAGGATCTCCTTGGCGTAGGGACCGGTCACCGCGTGCATGGCGTCGAAGCGCATGCGGAAGCCGGACTTGAAGAGTTTGCGCAGGGCGTCGAAATCGAACAGGCTTTCCATCAGCTCGGCATAGTCCACGACCGGATCGATGATCTCGACCGTCATGCCGGCGGCCTTGACCGTGCCTGTTGTGTCGATGTCGATCGGATCGATATCGGCGATCTTGAAGCTCGAAATCGCCTTGGTCTTTTCGAAGATCGCGTCGGTAAGCTTTTCCGGCGCCGGGCCGCCATTGCCGGCATTGTACTTGATGCCGAAATCCTCATGCGGGCCGCCCGGATTGTGGCTGGCCGACAGGATGATGCCGCCAAAGGTCTTGTATTTGCGGATGACATGCGAAGCGGCTGGCGTCGACAGGATGCCGCCCTGCCCGACCATCACCTTGCCGAAGCCGTTGGCGGCTGCGATGGCGATGGCCTTCTGGATGACCTCGCGGTTGTAGAAGCGGCCGTCGCCACCGATCACCAGGGTCTTGCCCTTGAAACCGTCGAGCGCGTCGAAGATCGACTGGATGAAATTCTCGGCATAGTGCTCCTGCTGAAAGACAGGCACCTTCTTGCGCAGGCCCGACGTGCCGGGCTTCTGGTCGGAATAAGGCTTGGTGGGAACGGTCCGTATCATGCTTCAGGCAACCCTTTTCGAAAGCAGCGAACGATAGAGTTCGACGTATTTTTCGGCGCTCTTGTCCCACGACACATCGGCTTTCATGCCCTGGCGCTGCAGCGATTCCCAGACCGTCGGACTGGCATGGGCGTCGACGAGGCGGCGGATAGCGTGCAGGAGGGCGCCGCCATTGTTGGGCGCGAACTGGAAGCCGGTAGCGACGCCGGCAGAGACGGCAGCCTCATTGGCGTCGATGACCGTGTCGGCGAGGCCGCCGGTGCGCGCGACCACCGGCACGCAGCCATAGCGCAGGCCGTAAAGCTGCGTCAGCCCGCACGGTTCGAAGCGCGAGGGAATGACGATGGCGTCGCAGCCGCCCTGCATGATGTGCGACAGCCCCTCGTCGTAGCCGACGACGACGCCGATGCGGCCGCGATGCCGGGCGGCAGCGGCAAGCAGCGCGCCTTCGAGACCGGCATCGCCCGATCCCAGGATGGCGAGCCGCGCACCCGTCGCGACAATGCCGTCGACCACCAACGCCAATATGTCCATGCCCTTTTGCCAGGTCAGGCGGCTGACCACGCAGACGATCGGGCTGTCATCGCGCTCAAGGCTGAAGCGGTCCTCCACGGCAATCCTGTTGGGCGCGCGGGCCTTCAGCGTGCTGGCCGTGTAGTTGGACACCAGATGCTTGTCGGTTTCCGGATCCCAGATGCCGGTGTCGATGCCGTTGACGATGCCATGGAGATCGCTGGAGCGCATGTTGATGAGGCCGTCGAGGCCCATGCCGAATTCGGGCGAGCGGATTTCCTGCGCGTAGGTCGGACTGACCGTGGTGATCGCCCAGGCGGCCTGCAGGCCCGCCTTGAGGAAGCCGACACCACCATAATATTCGACGCCGTCGAGCGCCATCGCCGCCGCCGGCAAGCCAAGCTCGCCGAAAATGCCGGCGCCGAACTGGCCCTGGAAGGCGAGGTTGTGGACGGTCATCATCGAAGGCACGCCGACCGCCTTGCCATAGCGCATATAGGCCAGCGTCATCGCCGACTGCCAGTCATGGGCGTGCACGATGTCGGGCTGGTAGCCCGAGATGGCGCCGCCGGCGATGTCGCCGCCGACCTGGCTCAACGCCGCGAAACGCCGCCAATTGTCTGGCCAGTCGACGCCAGTCGCATTGCCATAGGGGCCGCCGGGACGGTCGAACAGATGCGGCGCATCGAGCACGAACAGTTCGAGCCCGGCGAGTTGGACGGAATGGACGGAGGCCTTGCCGCCCTGCAGCAAGGGGTATTGCAGAACCGCCCGCTTTTTCTTGAAGGCAGCCATGACGGTCGGAAAGCCGGGCATGAGCGTGCGCACGGTCACGCCCTTGGCCGCCAAGGCAATGGGCAGCGCGCCGGTCACGTCGGCAAGCCCACCGGTCTTGATGAGCGGGAAAATTTCCGGCGTGACCGACAGAACCTGCATGCGTCAGAGCCCCAGCTTGTCGATCATGTCCTGGGTGACCAGGCAGATGCCCTTTTCGGAAACGCGGAAGCGCTTGGCGTCGAGAATAGGATCTTCGCCGACCACCAGCCCTTCCGGTATCCTAACACCATGGTCGATGACCACGCGCTTCAACTTTGCGTTCCGGCCGACATGAACGTCGGGCAGCATGACGACTTCTTCGAGCGTCGAATAGGAATTAATGCGCGCGCCGGTGAAGATCAGGCTTTTTTTCAGCGAAGCCCCCGAGACGATGCAATCGCCCGAAACCAGCGAAGACACAGCCGAACCGCGGCGGCCATCCTCGTCATGCACGAACTTTGCCGGCGGCTTCAATTCGGCATAGGTCCAGATCGGCCAGTCGCGGTCGTAGAGGTCGAGCTCCGGCGTGATATCGGTCAGGTCTATATTGGCTTCCCAATAGGCGTCGACCGTTCCGACATCGCGCCAGTAGGCCTCGTTCTCGGCGGTCGAACGGACGCAGGACTTGGCGAAGCGGTGCGCGATCGCCTTACCGTGCTGGACGATATAGGGGATGATGTCCTTGCCGAAGTCGCGGCTCGACCCCGGCTCGGCCGCATCGCGGCGCAACTGCTCCATCAGAAACTTGGTCTTGAAGACGTAAATGCCCATCGAGGCCAAGGCAAACTCCGGCTTATCGGGAATGCCGGGCGGATCGGCGGGCTTTTCGACGAAGGCGATGATGTTGTCCTTGCCATCGACATGCATGACGCCGAAGCCGGTGGCTTCCATGCGCGGCACTTCGAGGCAGCCAACGGTGACGTCGGCATTGGCGTCGACGTGCTGGCGAAGCATCATCTCGTAGTCCATCTTGTAGATGTGGTCGCCAGCCAGGATGACCATGTATTCGGGTCCGTAGGCCTCGATGATGTCGATGTTCTGATAGACGGCGTCAGCCGTGCCCTCATACCACTGCGTTTCCGAGACGCGCTGGCTGGCCGGCAGGATGTCGAAGCTTTCGTTTCGCTCGGGGCGCAGGAAGTTCCAGCCGCGCTGCAGATGACGGATCAGCGAATGCGCCTTGTACTGGGTGGCAACGCCGAGGCGTCGAATGCCGGAGTTAAGCGCGTTGGAGAGCGCGAAGTCGATGATGCGCGTCTTGCCGCCGAAATAGACGGCCGGCTTGGCACGCCGGTCGGTCAGTTCCTTGAGGCGGCTGCCACGGCCGCCGGCCAATACATAGGCCATGGCATCGCGCGCCAGCGGCTGGGTCCGTTTCAAGTCTGCCATTTCTACCCTCCCAAGTTACTCGATCTCGACATGTTACTCAGTGTCGATGGGTTCAGTCGGCGACGAGCTCGAGCATGATCGTGGACAGCGGCGGCAAGAGCATCGTCGCGGCGATGCTTCCTTCCTCCGCCCGCGCCTCGACCATGCCGCCATTGCCCTTGCCGGAACCGCCATATTCAGAAGCGTCGGTGTTGATGATCTCGCGCCATTTGCCTGATGTCGGCAACGGCACGCGATAATTATCGCGCGGCACCGGCGTGAAATTGGAAATGACGGCCACCGGGCTGCCGCCCGGCGCACTGCGCAGCCAGGCAAAAACCGAATTCTGGCTGTCGTCGACGATCAGCCAGGAAAACCCTTCCGGTTCGCAGTCGCGGCCATGCAGCGCCGGGCGCGAACGGTAGAGATAGTTGAGATCGCGCACCGTCTGCCAGACGCCGCGATGCGGCCGGAATTCAAGCAGGTTCCAGTCGAGCGCGCGCGCCTCGCTCCATTCGCGGCGCTGCCCGAACTCCTGCCCCATGAAAAGCAGCTTCTTGCCGGGATAGCCCCACATGAAAGCGTAGTAGGCACGCAGCGTCGCAAACTTCTGCCAGTCGTCGCCGGCCATCTTGCCGAGCAACGTGCCTTTGCCGTGCACGACCTCGTCATGCGAGAGCGGCAGCACGAAATTCTCCGAGAAGGCGTAGGTCAGGCCGAAGGTGAGGTCGTTGTGGTGGTGTTTTCGGAAGATCGGCTCCTTGGAGAAATACTCCAGCGTGTCGTGCATGAAGCCCATATTCCACTTGAAGCCGAAGCCGAGGCCGCCTTCATGCACCGGTGCCGAGACCTTCGGCCATGAGGTCGATTCCTCGGCGATGGTCATGACGCCCGGATGATGGCCGTAGACCTCCTTGTTCATCTTCTGCAGGAAGCTGACCGCCTCGAGATTCTCGCGGCCGCCCTTCTCGTTGGGGATCCATTCGCCGGCTTTGCGCGAATAGTCGAGGTAGAGCATCGAGGCGACCGCGTCGACGCGCAAACCGTCGACATGGTATTTCTCGGCCCAGAACAGCGCATTGTTGACCAGGAACGACACCACCTCGCGGCGGCCGAAATTGTAGATCGCGGTGTTCCAGTCGGGATGAAAACCCTTGCGCGGATCGGCATGTTCATAGAGCGCGGTGCCATCGAAATTGGCCAGGCCATGCGCGTCGACCGGGAAATGTGCCGGCACCCAGTCGAGGATGACGCCGACGCCGGCGCGGTGGGCGCCATCGACGAAACGGGCAAAGCCGTCCGGGTCGCCAAAGCGGGCCGACGGCGCGTAAAGGCCGGTCGTCTGGTAGCCCCAGGACGGGTCGTAGGGATGTTCAGAGATCGGCATGAATTCGATGTGGGTGAAACCGGTCTCGACCACATAGGGGATCAGCCGGTCGGCCAACTCGTCCCATGACAGGAACGTTCCGTCGTCGCGAAGCTGCCAGGAGCCGGCATGGACCTCGTAGATCGAGATGGCTTCTCGCCGGTGATCGGCATTGCGCCAGAAATTGCGATGCGCCTCGTCGCCCCACTCGTGCGCCGGCGGCACCGCCACGACCGAAGCAGTAGCCGGACGCAGTTCGGATTTGAAGGCGAACGGGTCGGCCTTCAGCGGCAGCCTCACACCATCGGGGCCGATGATCTCGTATTTGTAGGGTCGTCCGGCACCGATGTCGGGTACGAACAGTTCCCAGATGCCGGTGTCGCGGCGGTCTCGCATGGTGTGCCGGCGGCCGTCCCACTCGTTGAAGTCGCCGACCACAGAGACGCGCCGCGCATTGGGAGCCCAGACGGCGAAATGCACTCCGGTGGCGCCTTCGTGATCGATGACATGGGCGCCGAGTTTGTCGAACAGCCTTAGATGCGAGCCTTGGGCGATGTAGTAATCGTCCATCGGGCCCAGCACCGGACCGAACGAATAGGGATCGGTCAGCCACCAGTCGCCGCCGGCGTTCCTGGCATGATAGCGCAGGGGTTGCCGCTTCTTGATCGAGAGCTTGCCTTCGAAAAAGCCGCCATCGTCGCGCCTGGACAATTCACCCGCGATGGTGCCGGTCAGCGTGTAGGCGGTGACGAATTCGGCATTCGGAACAAAGCACCGGGCATACAGGCTCTTGCCGACCTCATGGACACCAAGGACGGCGAAGGGATCTCCGTGCGTGCCGGCAACAATCGCCGCGACATCGCCGGCTGGCGCCAGTCCATCCGGCCCGCTTGTCGCAGCGGTCGCGCGCGGCTTCTTCATCAGGCAGTGTCCCTCCCCGGGCACCAAGTGTTTGTTTCTAGTGATGTAAATCCAACATTCAAATTCACATCACCGGGACCACATTGTTTGCGGCCTCATGCAATCACATCAGACGGGCACGTTCCAGATTTCTTTCGCATATTGGCGGATCGTGCGATCGGAGGAGAACCAGCCGACACGCGCAACGTTGCGGATTGCCCGGGCGTACCAGTCGGGACTGTTGCGCCAGACCGCATCGACCTCGCGCTGGGCGGCGGCATAGGCATCGAAATCGGCGGCAACCATGAACCAGTCGCTGTTGTAGAGACCGTTGATGAGATCGCGGTAACGCTCCGGATCGTCCGGCGAGAAGACGCCTGACGAAACAGCCGCAACCGCTTGCGCCAGCTCAGGCGAGCCTTCGATGACGGCGCGCGGATCGTAGCCGTTGTTGCGCCGCTCGGCGACCTCGGCGGTGGTCAGGCCGAAGATGAAGATGTTGTCGTCGCCGACGCATTCCTTGATCTCGACATTGGCGCCGTCGAGCGTGCCGATGGTCAGCGCACCGTTCAGCGCGAACTTCATGTTGCCGGTGCCCGACGCTTCCATGCCGGCGGTCGAGATCTGTTCGGACAGATCGGCGGCCGGCATCATGATCTCGGCAAGGCTGACATTGTAGTTCGGCACGAACACCACCTTCAGCAGACCGCGCACGGCCGGATCGCGGTTGATGACCTTGGCGACATCGTTGGCGAGTTTGATGATCAGCTTGGCATTGTGGTAGCTGGGCGCCGCCTTGCCGCCGAAGAATTTCACGCGCGGCATCCAGTCGCGCTCGGGATGCGAGCGGATCTGGTCGTAGAGGGCGATCGCCTCGAGGATATTCAGAAGCTGGCGCTTGTATTCATGGATACGCTTGATCTGGATGTCGAAAAGCGCCGAGGGATCGACCTTGATGCCGAGCCGGTCGGCGACGAGGTTGGCCAGCCGCGCCTTGTTGGCTCGCTTGACGGCGGCGAACTTGTCGCGAAAGGCGGCATCGCCGGCGAAACCGTCGAGATCCTTGATGGCGTCGATGTCATCGAGAAAGCGGTCGCCGATCGCCTCGCGGGCAAGCGACGTCAGCCCGGGATTACACTGGATCAGCCAGCGCCGCGGCGTGATGCCGTTGGTCTTGTTGTTGATGCGATCGGGATAGAGCTTGTGCAGATCGGCGAACACCGTCTCCTTCATCAGGTCGGTGTGAAGCGCCGAAACGCCGTTGATCGAGTGCGAACCGACAAAGGCCAGATTGCCCATGCGCACCCGGCGGTCGCCATTTTCCTGGATCAGCGAGATGCGGCCGATCTGCTCGTCCGAGAACTGGTTGGACGCACGCGCCTCCAGAAGCACTTCAGCGTTGATGGCATAGACGATCTGCATGTGGCGCGGCAAAAGCCGCTCGAACAGCGGCACCGGCCAGCTTTCCAGCGCCTCGGGCAGCAGCGTGTGGTTGGTGTAGCCGAAGGTGCGCTGGGTGATGTCCCAGGCCTGATCGAAGTCCATGCCGTGGACGTCCATCAACAGGCGCATCAACTCCGGCACAGCGATGGCCGGATGGGTGTCGTTCAGGTGGATCGCAGCCTTGTCGGGCAAGGACTTCAGGTCGCCATATTGGCTGAGATGGCGCTGGACGATGTCCTGCAGCGATGCGGTGGAGAAGAAATATTCCTGCCGAAGCCGCAGTTCCTGCCCGGCCTTGTGGGAATCGGCGGGATAGAGCACGCGCGACAAGGCATCGGCCTTGTTGCTTTCGGCGAGCGCGCCGATGTGGTCGCCGGCATTGAACTTGTCGAGCAGGATCGGATCGACCGGCATGCCCGACCAGAGCCGCAGCGTGTTGACGCGGTTGGCCCGCCAGCCGACGACGGGCGTATCATAGGCGACGGCCAGCACATGCTCGGTCGGCTTCCAGACATGGCGTTCGAGGCGGCCGTCCTTGGAGGTGATCGATTCCACCGAACCGCCGAAACCGACCTCGAACGAGCGCTCACGGCGTTCGAATTCCCACGGGTTGCCGTGATCGAGCCAGGTTTCAGGCAATTCGACCTGCCAGCCGTCGTGAATCTCCTGGCGGAACATGCCGTTGGCGTAGCGGATGCCGTAGCCATGCGCGGGAATGTCGACGGTCGCCATGCTTTCCATGAAGCAGGCCGCAAGCCGCCCGAGGCCGCCATTGCCAAGTGCGGCATCCGGCTCGAGTGCGGCGATGAGATCGAGATCGACGCCCAGGGACGACAGGGCCTCGCGCATGTTGTCCATCAGGCCGAGATTGGAGAAGGCATCGCGCATCAGGCGGCCGATGAGGAACTCCAGAGACAGATAATAGACGCGTTTTTCCTTCTGATCGTACGCCTCCTTCGTCGCCTGCATCCAGCGATCGACGATCCGGTCGCGCACGACCTTGATCGAGGCGGTCAGCCAGTCGTACTGGGTCGCAACGGTGGTATCCTTGCCGACCCGGTATTTGAGGGCCACCAAGACTTCACGTGCGAGTGTCTTGGGATCAGGATTTTCGAGCAGTGGAGGAAGGGGTTCGGATGTCATCGCGCTCGTCATGATGCCTCTCGTGCGGTTGCCATGATCATACCGGCTTTCATCGCTCCTCCCAGCCCATGCTAGCTGATACCGCTATATATTCAATCGATTTAAACATGCCCGAACCGGCATGCCCCCTGCGGCAATTTGGCAATTCGCAAGTGTGACGCGCCAAGACGGTCGCGCGACGCGCTTCAAATTCCTGTTCCGTGCTTGCCGTGCCGCCAACCCTCCAGCACTTGGGCGACATGTATCAGGCCGCCAGCGCTGCCTCGGGCGGAACCTTTGCTCCGGTCATGAAGGCCACGGCATCGGACATCGTATATTGCTTGGGATCGATGACGCAGAGGCGACGGCCGAGCCGGTGGATGTGAATGCGGTCGGCCACTTCGAAGACATGCGGCATGTTGTGCGAGATCAGCACGATCGGCAGGCCGCGCTTCTTGACGTCGAGGATCAACTCGAGTACGCGGCGGCTTTCCTTGACGCCAAGGGCGGCCGTCGGCTCGTCCATGATCACCACACGACTGCCGAAGGCGGCCGCGCGCGCCACCGCAACGCCCTGCCTCTGGCCGCCCGAGAGCGTTTCCACAGCCTGGCTGATGTTCTGGATGGTCATCAGGCCAAGCTCGGTAAGCTTGTCGCGGGCGCGCTTTTCCATCGCCGGACGGTCGAGCATACGCAGCCAATCGCCCAGAAAACCCGGTTTGCGGATCTCGCGGCCAAGGAACATGTTATCGGCGATCGAGAGCGCCGGCGACAGTGCCAGATTCTGGTAGACGGTCTCGATGCCGGCTTCGCGTGCCTCCATCGGCGATTTGAAGGCGACGGGTTTGCCTTCAAGCCGGATCTCGCCTTCGTCGGGCACGGCCGCGCCGGAAATCGCCTTGATGAGCGACGACTTGCCGGCGCCGTTGTCGCCGATGACGGCGAGGATTTCGCCGGGATAAAGGTCGAAGTCGGCATTGTCGAGGGCGGTGACACGGCCATAGCGCTTGATCAGGCCACGCGCAGTGAGGATGGGTTCCTGGGTCATGGTCATGCCGACACCTTTCTGATCCATTGGTCGACTGCCACGGCGCCGATGATCAGCACACCGGTGAGCAGCACCTTCCATTGCGGATCGGCGCCCAGCATGTTGAGGCCCATGGAAACGACGCCGACGATCATCGCGCCGAACAGCGTGCCCAGGATGGAGCCGCGTCCGCCGAAGAGGGAAATACCGCCGATCACCGTCGCGGTGATGGCCTGCAGATTGTAGTCGGTGACGGCAGCCGACGGCGAGATCGAGCCGTTGCGGCCGATGGAGACCCAGGCCGCGAAAGCGGCGATCAGGCCGGCCAAGGTGTAGACCGTCATCAACACCTTCTTGGTCTGGATGCCCGACAGCTTCGCCGCCTCCTGGTCATCGCCAACGGCGTAGACATGGCGGCCCCACGCCGTGTGATTGAGCACGTACCAGAGGATCATCACGAGCAGGACCGTGGCAATGACGCCGAGCGTCAGCACCGCAGTGCCGACCTTGAAACTGATGGCAAAGAGATGCAGCAGCGGCGCCTGGGTATCGACGTCGGTGTCGCGGATCGTCTCGTTGGCCGAATAGATGAAGTTCGTGGCCATGACGATGTTCCAGGTGCCAAGCGTCACGATGAAGGGTGGTAGCTTCATGTAGGCGACAAGCACCCCGTTGAGCAGCCCGCAGGCGGCGCCGGCGGCAAGCCCGATCGCCACTGCGAGCGCGCTCGGCATGCCGTAGGAGACCGCGCAATTGCCCATGATCACCGCTGAAATCACCATGATCACACCAATCGACAGGTCGATGCCTGCGGTCAGGATGACCAATGTCTGCGCAGCCCCCAGAATGCCGATGATGGCGATCTGCTGCAGGATAAGCGTCAGCGTGTAGGACGAAAAGAAACGCCCACCGATGGTGATGCCGAAGACGATGATCGCCAGAACCAGGACGATCAGCGGCACCGCGGCCGGCGTCGAATGCAAGAAATGCTGGATACGCTTGACGGCCGATTTGTGCTCGTCAAAAGCAGCAACGCTGGTGTCGCTGCTCGAGAGAACCTTCTCGAATTCCTGAGCTTGAGCCATGTTTTCTCCCCGTAGGCTTCAGCCAAACGCCGACGCCAGTCCACGCCTTTCCGGTCTGCTGCCGGGATTGTTCGCGGTCACGCGAGCCATCGTCCACCCGAAGCAGCCGGGGATCAAGCCCCGACCGCTCAGGTTCCTTGGATGCCGGTCAGAACGGCATCAGCCCCAGCACTTGGCGAGGCCTTCCTTGGTGTCGATGGACTTGACGCCGGTGGCCGGCTTGTCGGTCACCAGGTTGACGCCGGTGTCGAAGAAGTTCTTGCCTTCGGTCGGCTTCGGCTTGGTTCCGTCCTTGGCAAAAGCGGCGATCGCCTCGATGCCGAGTGCAGCCATCTGCAGCGGGTATTGCTGCGAAGTGGCGCCGATGACACCTTCGGCCACCGACTTCACGCCGGGGCAGCCGCCGTCGACGGAAACGATCAGCACCTGGCTTTCGAGGCCGACAGCCTTGAGCGCCTGGTAGGCGCCGACAGCGGCGGGCTCGTTGATGGTGTGGATGACGTTGATGGTGTTGTCCTTCTGCAGGAGGTTCTCCATCGCCTTGCGGCCGCCCTCTTCGTTGCCGTTGGTGACGTCATGGCCGACGATGCGCGGATCGGTCTCGTCGCCGATCTTGTTGGGATCTTTTACATCGATGCCGTAGCCCATCATGAAGCCCTGGTCGCGCAGCACGTCGACAGTCGGCTGCGAAGGCGTCAGGTCAAGGAAGCCGATCTTGGCGTCCTTGGCCTTGTCGCCCAGCGTGGCGGCGGCCCAGGCCCCGATCAGCTTGCCTGCTTCGAGATTGTCCGTCGCGAAGGTCGCATCGGCGGCGTCGATCGGATCGAGCGGCGTGTCGAGCGCGATCACCAGCAGGCCGGCATCACGCGCCTTCTTCACGGTCGGCACGATGCCCTTGGTGTCGGATGCGGTGATCAGGATACCCTTGGCGCCGTCGGCGATGCAGCTTTCGATCGCCGCGACCTGGCTCTCGCTGTCGCCGTCGATCTTGCCGGCATAGGTCTTGAGGTCGACGCCGAGCTCCTTGGCCTTCGCGGTCGCGCCTTCCTTCATCTTGACGAAGAAGGGATTGGTGTCGGTCTTGGTGATCAGGCAGGCGCCGACACCGGCGGCGGATGCGGACGAGGCAAACGCCATCAGCCCCAGAGCCGCGGCGGCAAACACGGTCGATTTCAACAATTTTGTATTGGTCACGATTTTCCTCC
Organism: Mesorhizobium sp. M7A.F.Ca.US.007.01.2.1; assembly: GCF_003998165.1. Taxonomy (NCBI): domain Bacteria; kingdom Pseudomonadati; phylum Pseudomonadota; class Alphaproteobacteria; order Hyphomicrobiales; family Phyllobacteriaceae; genus Mesorhizobium; species Mesorhizobium sp. M7A.F.Ca.US.007.01.2.1. The sequence continues at coordinate 17,154 of NZ_RZQP01000019.1, forward strand.
CAGTGGAACCATTCCGATGCCGGCCAACCGGCACCTGCAGCGCATCCAACGAAATTCTCCCAGCGTGGACGCTGCCTTAACAGACACCAGGCCGAAGCCCCTGTCAATAATTAAATCACTCTTATTTATTATTGACAGCATTGCTTCGTTCACCCATTCTGGCCCAAAAGCATTGAGGGGAAACGACGGGAGGAACAGGGTGGAAACGGCCATTGCGAGGCACGGTTCGCCCGAGGTGAATGACAGCCTCATTCACCGCGGCACCAACCAGAGCGGCATGCGCGACCACAATGAGCGGTTGGTGCTGTCGCTGGTGCGTCAACACGGCAGCCTTGCAAAATCCGACATCGCCCGCATGACCGGACTTTCGGCGCAGACGGTTTCGGTCATCATGCGCGAGTTGGAGGAAGAAAGCCTCCTGCTGCGTCAGGCGCCGTTGCGCGGCAAGATCGGCCAGCCTTCCATCCCGATGGCGCTCAATCCCGAAGGCGCTTTCTTCATCGGCCTGAAGATCGGCCGCCGCAGCGCTGAACTGGTGTTGATCGATTTCCTTGGCAATGTCCGTTCGATGCTGCAGCATTCCTATCGCTACCCGGCGCCGCGCGAGACGGTGGACTTCGTCAGCAACGGCATGCGGCAGATGCGCGGCGAGCTCACGCCCGCGCAAGACAAGCGCATCGCCGGGCTGGGCATCGCCATGCCGTTCGAATTGTGGAACTGGGCCGATACCGCCGGCGCCCCGCGCGACGTGATGGACGAATGGCGTCACCGCGACATCAGGGCCGACATCCAGGCGCAATGCGATTTTCCGGTTTATTTGCAGAACGATGCCACGTCGGCCTGCGGCGCCGAACTCGTCTTCGGGCAGGCGGGCGCTGCGCGTGACTTCGTCTATTTCTATATCGGCGCCTTCGCCGGTGGCGGCATTGTGCTGAACGGCCGGCTTTTCGGCGGCCCGACCGGCAATGCCGGAGCGCTCGGCTCCATGCCCGTGCCCGGGCCGGACGGCAAGCCGACCCAACTGATCGATGTCGCTTCCATCGCCATGCTCGAAAAGGCGCTCAATGCGCGCGGCATCGAGGCCTCGCATCTGTGGACCTCGCCGGAAGACTGGGGCGAGATCGGACCCGAACTCGACGGCTGGATCGCCAGCGCCTCAAGGGCGCTCGCTTACGCCATCGTCGCCGCATCCTCGATCATCGATTTCGAAGCGGCGGTGATCGACGGCTGGATGCCGAAGGCGGTGCGCCGCCAGCTGGTCGACGCCATCATTGCGGCAATCGCCACGATCGACGGCGAAGGCTTGAAGCTGCCCGCCATTCGCGAGGGAACCGTCGGTATCCATGCCCGGGCGCTCGGCGGCGCCAGCCTGCCACTTTCCGAACGCTTCCTGATCGGCTCGACGACGATTTCCAGGAGCGCCTGATGCTGATCGGAATTCCGGCGCTGCTCGGTCCGGAGCTTCTGGCGATCCTGCGCGGCATGGGCCATGGCGACGAAATCGCCCTTGTCGACGGAAACTATCCGGCGGAACAGCAGGCAACCCGGTTGGTACGCGCCGATGGCCACCCTCTTATCCCGGTACTCGATGCGATATTGAGTATCCTGCCTGTCGATGACGCCGTGCCGGAGGCGCTGTTTCGCGCCTCGGTCCGAGGCGATCCCTCGCTTGCCGATCCTGTCCATCATGAGATCGAAGCGATCTGCGCCAAACGGGCGCCAGGCCGCAAGGTGGTTGCGCTGGCCGGCGCCGACTTCTATGCACGGGTCAAATCGGCGCATGCCATCGTCGCGACAAGCGAGCCGCGGCTCTACGCCAACATCATCATACGCAAGGGCGTGATCTATCCGCCGGAGACCAAGAAGCCATGATCCTCTGCTGCGGCGAAGCCCTGATCGACATGCTGCCGCGCACGACGACAGCGGGCGAGCCGGCCTTTGCGCCTTATGTCGGCGGCGCCGTGTTCAACACGGCAATCGCACTTGGCCGGCTCGGCGCGCCGGCCGGCTTCTTTTCCGGCCTGTCGTCGGATCTGTTCGGCGGCCAATTCCGGGATGCGCTTGGGGCGAGCAAGGTCAGTTCCACCTATGCACACACCTCGCCACGGCCAACCACGCTGGCCTTCGTCAAGCTTACCAACGGTCAGGCGACGTACACTTTCTATGACGAGAACACTGCCGGACGCATGCTGACGATCGACGATTTGCCGCAGCTCGGCAACGAGATCGAAGCCATGCTGTTCGGCGCCATCAGCCTGATTTCCGAGCCCGCCGGCAGTGCCTATGAAGAGTTCATGCGGCGCGAGCATGAAAGCCGCGTCATGATGCTCGACCCCAACATCCGGCCGAACTTCATCCCGGACAAGGCCAAGCACCTCAAGCGCATTCGCACCATGATGGCGATGGCCGACATCGTGAAACTGTCGGACGAAGACCTGAACTGGTTCGGCGAAGCCGGCTCGCATGAGGATGTCATCCGCAACTGGCTGGACCGCGGTCCGAAGCTGATCGTCGTCACCCATGGCGGCGAAGGCGCGATCGGCTACAGCAAGGAGCACGCCGTCACGGTGATGCCCGAAAGGGTCGAGGTGGTCGACACGGTCGGCGCCGGCGACACGTTCAACGCCGGCATCCTCGCCTCGCTGCATGAGCAAGGCCTGCTGACGAAGGCGGCGATTTCCGGACTGTCGGAAGACGCCATCCGTAAGGCGCTGGCGCTCGGCGCGAAGGCGGCGGCAGTGACCGTGTCGCGGGCCGGCGCCAATCCACCCTGGCGACATGAAATCGCCTGAGCAACGCTCAACATAAGTTGAGCCCAATCGATCACTTTATGTTTCGCAGGGGCTCTTTCCAAGGCTATAAGGGCGGGATGGCGCCCGACGAAGCCCGGATTTCCGGCATCTGACTGACATTCGCCGGGAAAACTGGTAACGGACTGCGACACTTCCGCAATTTAGGGCTCCGCCTGCCCGGCTTTCTCGGCAAGCGCAACTCTGGTACCAGCGGCCGATTATCTGGCTAACCCATTTTGAGGCCGACATGCAGTTCATCGATCTAGGCGCGCAGCGCGAACGAATCCGCGACCGGCTGAAGGCCGCGATCGACCGTGTCGTCGACGAGGGCCGCTATATTCTTGGCCCGCAAGTCACCGAATTCGAGAACAAGCTTGCCGCCTATATCGGTACCAAGCATGTCGTGGCCTGCGCCAACGGCACCGACGCGCTGCTGTTGCCGCTGTTTGCAGCCGGCGTCGGCCCGGGTGACGCGGTGTTCGTGCCGAGCTTCACGTTTGCCGCCACCGCCGAAGTGGTGGCGCTGGCCAAGGCCGAGCCGGTGTTCGTCGATGTCGACCCGCACAGCTACAACATCGACATTGCCAGCCTCGAAGCGGCCATTGCCATGATCAAGAAGGAAGGAAGGCTGAAGCCGAAGGCAATCATTCCCGTCGATCTGTTTGGCCTTGCCGCCGATTACGAGGCGATCATGGCGATCGCCAACCGCGAAGGCCTGATGGTGATCGAGGATGCCGCCCAGTCGATGGGCGGTTCGCTCGACGGCAAGATGTGCGGCTCCTTCGGTGCGGTCGGCTCGACCAGCTTCTATCCGGCAAAACCGCTTGGCTGCTACGGCGACGGCGGCGCGATGTTCACCAATGACGATGCGCTGGCCGAACAGCTTCGCTCGTTCGCCTTTCATGGCAAGGGCGAGACGCAGTACGACAATGTCCGCGTCGGCATCAATTCGCGGCTCGACACGATACAGGCGGCGATCCTCATCGAGAAGCTGGCCATTCTCGAAGACGAGATGGTCGCCCGGCAGGTCGTGGCAAAGCGCTATGCCGATGGGCTTGGCGACGTCGTTACCGCCGCCCGCAATCTGGACGGCAGCCGTTCGGCCTGGGCGCAATACGCTATCGAGACGCCGAAGCGCGACGGGCTGAGGGCGCATCTCGGCGAAAAGGGCATTCCGTCTGTCATCTACTATGTGAAGCCGCTGCATGCCCAGGTCGCTTATCGCGACTATCCGCGTACGCCGACCGGCCTTGCCGTTTCGGAAGACCTGCCGAAGCGGATCCTGTGCCTGCCGATGCACCCTTATCTCAGCGAAGCCGACCAGGACCGCATCATCGAGACGATCCGCAACTATATAGGCTCGAATTCGGCGCAGGCAGCGGCCGAGTAAGCTACCGGGCCTTCTCAGGCGGGGCGGACCCCTGCCCCGCCGCTGGCAATGAAATGCGGATTGGCGAAATCCTCGTCGTCACTTTGCCGGCGCTTCCCATAGACCAGAGGCTGGCCATCGAGCGTGCGCGTCATGCCACCGGCGGCGCGCAGGATGGCGTCGCCTGCCGCCGTGTCCCATTCCATGGTGCGGCCGAAGCGCGGATAGACATCAGCCTCGGCACTGGCGAGAAGGCAGAATTTCAAGGACGAACCGACCGAGACGATTTCGGCGGCACCAAGGTCGCGAATATAGGCCTCGGTTTCCGGCGTGTTGTGGGAACGGCTGGCGACGACGGCCAGAGGCGCCACGGCCGTTCTCACCGAGATCGGCCGGCGGCCGACGATCTGGTAGCCGCCATCGATTTCGAGAGATTCCGCCCTTCCCGGCAGGCCGGAAAAGAAGCGGCCCGTGCAGGGCGCAAAGACGACGCCGACTTCCGGCACGCCATCGCGAACCAGCGCTATGTTGACGGTGAAATCGGTGCGGCGGTTGACGAATTCCTTGGTGCCGTCGAGCGGATCGATCAGGAAGAAAGCCCCATTTAGGTCGGGCGGCACGATACCGGCGGAAGCTTCTTCCTCGGCCACGCAGGGGATATCGGGAAATGCGGCACGCAGTCCGGCGAGAATGATCTTTTCGCTCTCGCGGTCCGCCTCGGTCACCGGCGAGGCGTCGGACTTGCGGTCAACCGCACAGCCGGCGTGGAACACGCGCATCACCTCGCGCCCGGCCGACAAGGCCAGGCGCTCGAAGATTTCGAGCATCAGCCTGTCGTCAGATGCCGCCGCCGCTATCGTATTGGTCTTCGGCAATGTCGCGCTCGTTCAGCCAGTGTTCCAGGGCGTCGACCATCTCTTCGGCCGATTTGCCGAGTGTCTGCAGATGGATCTCCGGGGTTTCCGGCGCTTCATAAGGGGAATCGACGCCGGTGAAATTCTTGATCTCGCCATTCAGCGCGCGCGCATAGAGGCCCTTCGGATCACGCCTGGCGCATTCCTCGAAGGGCGTATCGACGAACACCTCGACGAATTCTCCGTCGGCCATCAATTCACGTGCCATGCGCCGCTCGGCGCTGAACGGCGAAATGAACGAAACAATGACGATCAACCCGGCATCGGCCATCAAACGCGCCACCTCGGCGACGCGGCGGATGTTCTCGACGCGATCGGCATCGGTAAAGCCAAGATCGCGATTGAGACCGTGACGGACGTTGTCGCCGTCGAGGATATAAGTATGACGGCCGGTGGCGAACAGCTTCTTTTCGAACAGGTTGGCGATGGTCGACTTGCCGGATCCCGACAGCCCGGTGAACCAGAACACGGCGGGCCGCTGGTTCTTCATGTCGGCGCGCACGCGCTTGCCGACATCGAGCGACTGCCAATGGATGTTTTCGGCGCGGCGCAGCGAGTGCAGGATCATGCCGGCGCCGACCGTGGCGTTGGAGATGCGGTCGATCAGGATGAAGGCGCCGGTTGTGCGGTTTTCGGCGAAGGGATCAAAGGCGATCGGCGTCCGCGTCGAGATGTTGCAGATGCCGACTTCGTTCATTTCGAGCGACTTGGCCGCTTCATGGGCAAAGTCGTTGACGTTGATCCGGTATTTCAGATCGGTGACGGTGGCGCTGGTCTGGTCGGTCTCGGTGCGCAGGATGTAGGAGCGGCCCGGCAGCAGCGCATGCTCGTCGAACCAGACGATGTTGGCGGCGAACTGGTCGGCGACCTGCGGCCGTGCGGCAGGCGAAACCAGCATGTTGCCGCGCGAGATTTCGACTTCGTCGTCGAGGACGAGCGTGACGGCCTGTCCGGCAGCCGCCTGGGCGAGATCGCCGCCATACGAGACGATCCGCTTGACGCGCGAGGATTTGCCCGACTTGGCGACGACGACCTCGTCGCCGGGCGCAACCGAGCCGGAAGCGACCGTGCCGGCAAAGCCGCGAAAGTCGAGATTGGGACGATTGACATACTGGACCGGGAAACGGAACGGCAGTTCGACCATCGCTTGGTCGACCGACACGGTTTCGAGATGCTCGATCAGCGTTGGGCCGGAATACCATTCCATGCTTTCCGACCGACGGCTGACATTATCGCCATAACGGGCCGACATCGGGATCGGCACAATGGTCTGGAAGCCGAGATCGCGCGAGAATTGCCCGTAGTCTTCGACGATCCGGTCGAAAACCGTCTGATCGAAATCGACAAGATCGATCTTGTTGACGGCCAGCACGACGTGGCGGATGCCGAGCAGCGAGGCGATGATCGAATGTCGCCTTGTCTGGCGAAGCACACCCTGCCGGGCATCGATCAGCACGATCGCCAGGTCGGCGGTCGAGGCGCCGGTGGCCATGTTGCGGGTGTATTGCTCGTGACCAGGTGTGTCGGCGACGATGAATTTGCGCTTCGGCGTGGCAAAGAAACGGTAGGCGACGTCGATGGTGATGCCTTGCTCACGCTCGGCCTCGAGGCCGTCGACCAGCAGTGCGAAATCGATGTCGTCGCCCGTCGTGCCATGCTTGCGCGAATCGCGTTCGAGCGCGGCGAGCTGGTCCTCGAAAATCTGCTTGGTGTCGGACAGCAGGCGCCCGATCAGCGTCGACTTGCCGTCATCGACCGAGCCGCAGGTCAGGAAGCGCAGCAGCGACTTCTTCTCCTGCGCCGCCAGATAGTCGCGAACGCCGTCGGTGGGGGCGAGGCTCTTTGCCATGATGTGGCGCATGGTCAAAAGTACCCCTCGCGCTTCTTCTTTTCCATCGAGCCGGCTTCATCGCGGTCGATCAGGCGACCCTGCCGTTCGGATGTCCGTGCCGTCAGCATTTCGCCGACGATGGCTTCCAGCGTGTCGGCCTCCGATTCGATGGCGCCAGTCAGCGGATAGCAGCCAAGCGTGCGGAACCGCACGAGCCGGTTCTCCACTGTCTCGTCGGGGCGGAGTTTCATGCGCTCGTCGTCCCGCAGGATCAGCATGCCGTCGCGTTCCACCACCGGCCGTTCCTTGGCGAAATAGAGCGGCACGATCGGGATACTTTCCTGCAGGATGTACTGCCAGATATCCAGCTCGGTCCAGTTCGACAGCGGAAAGACGCGGATCGATTCACCCGATGCGATGCGGGTGTTGAATATCTTCCACATTTCGGGGCGCTGGTTCTTCGGATCCCACACATGCTGGGCATTGCGGAAGGAAAAGATGCGCTCCTTGGCGCGCGATTTCTCCTCGTCGCGACGTGCGCCGCCAAAGGCCGCGTCGAAGCCATATTTGTCGAGCGCCTGGCGCAGCGCCACGGTCTTCATGACATGGGTGTGGGTGTTCGAACCATGGTCGAACGGATTGATGTTGTCGCGCACGCCGTCTTCGTTGACATGAACCAGGAGATCGAAGCCGAGTTTCTGCGCCATCTGATCGCGAAAAGCGATCATCTCGCGGAACTTCCACGTCGTGTCGACGTGAAGAAAGGGAAATGGCGGCTTGGCGGGATAAAACGCCTTCATCGCCAGATGCATCAACACGGATGAATCCTTGCCGACCGAATAGAGCATGACCGGCTTGGCAAAGGCGGCCGCAACCTCGCGGAATATATGGATGGACTCGGCCTCAAGCCGCTGAAGATGCGTAAGCGCTGTTGTCATGGACCGTGGGCGTTCTTTCGTATTTCCAACAGAAGACCTGCCTCAAATCATCGAGCTTTTGCGCCCGGTTCGAGCCTTGTTTCTGGACAATCTTCCTCGTGCCGGCGTTCTAGCAGATCGCCGTTGTCAAGAACAATGCAAGACTGGCCCGGCCGCACATGGTTCGAGAATGAATTTTCCACAGATACCATCAAACCCGGAAATTCCTGCCCGCAAGCTCAACAACCGAGAAAACGCGGGGAAAATATTGCTTGAATGGCCGGCTACGGCTTTCAAGCGACTTCCCTTGGCCGACCGTCGCCTGCCGCCGATTTTCGGTGGCAATCCACCAGATACACTATTGAAAACGGGGGGCGGCCGCTATACCAGCTTCGGCAGCGGGCAAGCGCGTTATGAGGCCTGGGCAATTTCGAGGCGAGCGCATTCAACTTCGCTAAACAAGATCCGCCGCATGACACTTGCCGAAAACAGCGAGCCCGAAAATTGAGCCGGCTTTCATCCCTCGCACAGCAATTCTCGCCTTCGCGGATCAACAACTACTTCTCCATCCTTTGCTTCTTTTTTCCACCGGTTCTGGGGTCGGTGGTCAGCTTTGTGTTCAATGGCGGAGGCCTTTCGTCCGCCCTGCTGATTGCTTTAGGGAAAAGGCGCTTCAACGCCGACCGGCCCATGATCTGGATGACGGTCGCGATCTATGCCTACTGCGCCGCCAATCTCCTGGCGTCCATCGTCAACAACTCGTTTGTCCGGGATGCGCCGCATCTTATCCCGCTCGTCACCTTCCTGTTTTTTCCCGTGTCCTATTCGACCTGGAGCAACACGCAGAAAACCACGCTTGCCCGCATCGTCGTGCTTTCCAGCATGGCCGCCTGCTTTGTCGCGCTGCTCATGGCCGTCATCCAGCAATATTGGATTGGCGTCAGGGCGGAGGGGGGAGCCGGAAATCCGATCGTCTTCGCAACCGTCGTCTGCCTTGCCGTGGTGACGTGTGTGGCTGGCGCCTTGTCCAGTATTGAGCAAGCCCGGACACCCCTCTTCTACGCGACACTGGCCGGGACGATCGCCGTCATCTATTCCGGCTCGCGTACCATCTGGCTGGCACTGCTGATCGCCGGCATAGCCGTCATGCTGATCAACAGGCACAGGCTCAGGGGCAGGAATGCCGTTCGCCTGCTGCTGTTGCTGGCGGCGGTCGGCGTCGTGATCGCCGCTTCCAGCTTCCAGGCGATATCCGGGCGGGTCGACTTTTTGCGCTCCGATTGGGGTGCGCTTGGAGCCAGCGGCAACTACGACACCTCGTTGGGAATACGTGTTGCGCTTTGGGAGATCGGCCTCAAAGCATTCCATGACATGCCACTGTTCGGGCACGGTGTGGGTGCAACCCAGCTTTTGATCAAACAGGGCTTTCATGAGCAGTTCGCGATGGACACAGGCTTCAACCATTTCCACAACGGCTTCCTGACCGCCTTGGTGCAAGCAGGAATTCTGGGCGCCGTGACGCTGGCAGCGATCTTTATCGTTGCTGCTGGAAATGCCGCCCGGGTCTTGCGAAACAGCAGCGATCCGAACGAGCGGTTCGGCGCCACCATGATTATCGTCGTGGTGATCACCTATCTGACGGCCGGAATGACAGGCATCCTGGTCGGCCATGACATTCTGGACTCGGTGCTGATGGTCTTCCTGGTGAGCGGAACATATCTCGCCTCCGGACGCCATGTTCCTTTGCTGGACGAACCGGCACTTGCACCAGTCACGCAAGACCTGTCTCGGGCAAGGCCATGAAGGTTCTGGTCACGGGCGCGACAGGTTTCATCGGGCGTCTTGTCGTGCGCCACTTACGCGAAGCCGGTGCCGAGCTTCGCCTCGCCTCCCGCCATCCCGAGAGGCTTGGTTCGGAGAACGAGACTGTGCCGATGCCCGGCTTCGATGCGCCGGCCGCCGCCTTTCTGGAACTGACCCGGCATATGACTGACGTCGTCCATTGCGCTGGCCTCAACAATGATCGGGGAAATGCAACCGAAGCCGATTACCAGGCGGCCAATGTGGAACTGAGCGCAAGGCTGGCGCATGCAGCGGTGGCCCAGATAAGCGGACGTTTCATTCATCTCTCCTCGATCCGGGCGGTGATCGGCGCGCACGTCAGCGCAACGATCGACGAGGACACGCTTCCTGCCCCACAATGCGCCTATGGACGCTCGAAGCGCGAAAGCGAGATCACGGTTTTGGACGCCTATGCGTCGCATGGCCGCTCCGACGCCGCCGTGTTGCGCCTGCCTCCGGTCTATGGAAGCGGCATGAGGGGAAATCTGGCAACGCTGATGCGCCTTGCCGATACGCCGCTGCCGCTGCCGACGGGTGCCCTGACCGGAATCCGTTCGCTGATGTCTTCCGAGGCCGCGGTGCGAGCAGTGTCGCACCTGCTCAGCCATTCCGGGCCGCTTCGCCCGATCTATGTCGGCGCCGATGTGCCGCCGGTCGCCCTCGACGCCGTCATCGCCGCCTTTCGCAGAGGTTTGGGGCGGCCTGTGCGCCTGATGGCGGTGCCGGCCGGGCCGATACGGCCGGTGGTGGCCGCACTCGGCAGGCGGGCGTTCTGGGACAGCCTGACCGCGACACAGATATGCGACCCCGCCCTGCTGATATCGCAGGGGTGGACGCCCGAAGCCGGCACGCTTGAGCGGCTGGCCGAGCTGGCGCGGCTCAGCAGATCCTGACTTTCTTGCTTGACCATGATCTTTTCCAAAAACCGGTTTCCACTTTTGGGATCATGGTCTGCTCAGCTTCGGTAGAGCGTTCCAAACAGGATCCGAAGATCGAGCCAGAACGACGCGGTGCGGAGGTAGGCAGCATCCGTTTGCGCCAAGAGCTCCGGGTTAGACATGTCGATGCCCCTGATCTGGGCCAGGCCTGTTATGCCCGGCAGCGCCGCCAAAACCCCCAGCCGCCTGCGACACTCGATCAATTCCGTCTGGGTCGGCAGGCAGGGCCGCGGCCCGACCAGGCTCATTTCGCCCTTCAAGACGTTCCAGAATTGCGGCAGCTCATCCAGCTTGAACTTCCGCAAGACTTTTCCAACCGATGTCACGGAATCCGCCGGCGCCTCATGCGAGGGTAGCGACGGCGTCCCGACATACATCGTGCGCAACTTGTGGCAGCGGAAAAGCCGACCGTCACGGCCGACCCGCACCTGTGAAAAAATGGCCGGGCCCGGCGACGATGCCCGAACGGCAAGGACGGTGAGCGCCAAGACAGGAGATGTCGCCACCAGCAGCAGAGCCGCACCGGCAAGATCGAAGATTTGCTTGGCTGCCTTCATGAACGGCCGATAGTGCTCCCTGCCGAAGTCCCGAGGCAATGCCGCAGGCCAATGCCGTCAATCCGGTCGACGTAGCATGAGCCGATCTCTTGACCAAGCGCGCCACGCAACCGTCGCAATGTTCAGATGCGCCCCAGGACGAAGGCGAGATAGAGCCCCAGGTTTCCGGAAACGGTCTGCCGATAGACGCCGCTTCGGCGCAAGCCTGCCAAGCGGCGGAAAAGGCCGCCGTCGCGCCCGCGGGTGAAAAGGTCGAGGCACGCCGCCGCGTCCTCGGTCAGGAGGTCGCGATTGACGGCGAGGCCATCCAGGTTGAGGTCCGTCCAGCCGGCGAATTCCCCCTTGAACAGGCGGCCAAGCCGGGACACCCTTGCTTTCCAGGATACGTTGGCGCCGACCAGGTTTGCCGCATGCTGCCGGTAGCGCACCAGCGGCCGCGGATCGTAGCGGACGATGCCACCGGCAGCGGTCACGATGAGATAGGCCCACCAGTCGTGGCTGACGAACCCGGTCCGCATGCAGGCCCTGGCCAGCAGGTCGCGTGCCGCTGCGTTGAGCAGGATGGTGTTGCCGCCGGCGATGCTTTGCACAAGCGCGTTGCGAAAGGTTGGCGGCCGGGCAAACAAAGGCGAATGGCCGACAAGGCTTCCTGTTTCCGTCATGGTCGCGGTTCGCGAACAAAACATCAGCGGGATTTTCGCATCCTGGGTCCGCATCCAGTCGATAGCGCTCTCCAGCCTGTCGGGCTCCCAGATATCATCCTGGTCGCAGAAGGCATAGCAGTCCGCCTCGATGCGTCGCTCGACGATCATCGAGCGGAAATTGGCGGCGAAGCCTTGCCGCGGCCCCTCGACGAGCGTCATTCGACCCTTGGGCCGCCAGCGGGATTTCCATGCCTCGATGATGGCGGTCGTGCCATCGGTGGAGCCATCGTCTGAAATCCACAGGTCGACCAGAGGGTGCGACTGCTCGAGCAGGGACTGCAGCTGCTCCTCGATGAAGGCGGCGCCGTCTTTCGTGCCCATCAGGACCGCGATGCGCAGATCATCTTTGCTCACGAGCAAGATCGCTTTCTGATTCTGATTGGATCTACCTCTTTGATTTGGCGCAATTCCCAAAGGTAAGCGCCGTGCGCTTTTCCCGGAATTGTTCTAGGTCGCCTGCCCGGCCGTCTTCGGAATCGCGTCTTGACGTGCACTTGCCCTGGCCTTCTTGGCGCGGTCGAGACCTGCCAATGCGGCGAGCGCGGCAGCCTTGTCCTGGTTTTTCGCCGACTGCTGCAGCGCCGTGAGCGCGACCTGGACATCCGACCATTCCACGACGTCCGTGCTGAGGCCGAAAATCTTCGAGATGCCGAGTTCGACGAGTTCCTCGTCTTCGCCATGCAGCGTTTCGTGGAGTTTTTCGCCCGGCCTTATGCCGGTGAACCGGATCGCGACGTCCTTGTATGGGCTCTTTCCGGACAAGCGGATCATCGTTTCGGCCACTTCAAGGATCGGCACCGGCTTGCCCATGTCGAGCATATAGACGGCATAATCGTCTCCGCTCTGCCGCGACGCGGCATCGGCCGCCGACATGATGACGAGATCGACGGCTTCGGCCACGGTCATGAAATAGCGCGTCATGCGCCGGTCGGTGATGGTGACCGGCCCTCCAGCCTCGATCTGCGCCTGGAATATGGTCGCCACAGAACCATTGCTGCCGAAGACATTGCCGAACCGCACTGCAATGAACTTGGTGGCCGGACGACGCCCACCCGTCTCGCCTGCCGGCGTGCCATGCAAGGCGCTGATGATCTGTTCGGCGGCCCGCTTCGTCATGCCAAGCACCGACGAGGGATCCACCGCCTTGTCGCTCGATATCAGGACAAATTGCGCAACCCCGCACTTGGCGGCGACTTCGGCACAGACGAGCGTTCCGAAGATATTGGTCTGGATGGCCGAATCCCAGTTTTCCTCGAGCAGCGGAACGTGCTTGAGCGCCGCGGCGTGAAAGATGATGTCCGGCCGGAATTCCGTGACGACACGCGTTATCTGGCGCCGGTCCGCGACATCGACGATGCGCACCTTGAGGCGGTCGTGGTCCTTCTCGTCAACGTACTGGCTCAGCTGGAAAATGCCGAACTCGGAGTTGTCGGCGACCAGCACCGCCTCGGCTCCCAGTTCCAGCGACCGCCTGACCAGCGTCTGGCCGATCGAACCGGCACCGCCGGTCACAAGAACGCGTTTGCCCCCCACAAAGGCGCCGATGCGCTGGATGTCGGCCGCGACCGTCGGACGGCGCAGGATCGTTTCCATCTCGACGGTGTCGAGAACCAGCTTTCCGTGCTGCTCCAACTCCGAAAGGCCTGAGAACTGCACCACATTTATGTCGCCGTGCCGGGCAATGCGCACAAGTTCCGGATAGTCCTCGATTTCATGCTCGGCGCCGCTGCCGAAAATCAGCAGGTCCAGGCTTTTGGTGCCGGTCGCATAGTCTTCCAGGACATCGATCAGGCGCGGCATGGTCGCCACCACGGGAACACCTTGAATCCGCGTGCCCAACGGTGCGCCGCGCTCGGTCGCCATGATGCCTGCGATGGAATAGTCCGCCGGTTGCGCCGTGCGGGTGAAGCGAATGATCAGGTCGGCCTCGCCGAGCCGGCCGACAAACAGAGCGCGCTTGGCCTGCCTGGCGTCGGTCTTGCGGCCCAGAATCCCCCAGCTCGCGCCGTCACGCAGGAAGCGGTAGAACAGCCGGGGTGCCGATATGATGGTGAAGGAGACGAGGAAGAAGACGATGAACTGACGCTCGTTGAGCCCCGCCACCGGCCGGTAAAAACGCAGCAGCAGCGACGCCATGTAAAGAGTGAACGTCAAAATCGCGCAGCTCTTCAGGATGTTGAAAAAGTCCGGCGTCGAGGCGAAGCGCCACACCGTGGTGTAGAGGCCACTGTAGCGGAACAACAAATGGCTGATGACGACGATGCCCGCCCATGTCGCCAGACCCTCGTTGGAGAACGCTTCGAACGAAAGATTCGACCGCGAAAGAATAAGGCTGAGTGCCACGGCGACCAGGACCATGACCACGTCCTGGACCATGATGAAGGCGCGCCGCATCTGTGGCCTGAGCCCGAACACAGCTTCAAGGTGGGATTTCATTGGACGGCACTAGACTCCAGGCTCAAGGGCATCGACACCAGCGAAGTGCGAACACGAAGATACTTCGCGACCAATCCACCCTAAGTGCCATCCCCGGCCCCCGCCGTGGTGTATCGCATACTGCGGGGCGGAGGGCATAGCTAGAGGTTTTTTCGAAATACGCCGGACTGCCCGGTCAATTCGTAGCGTGTGCTTGGAATCGACCCTGTACAGCACCGAAGCCGAAGTCGTGGCATTATAGGTTATCTGAACTATTGTCCCCGGCTCATCGCCAGGGAGTGGCTATTGGAATCGCTTGTTCGCCGGACGCCTCAAACCAGGCCAATGCTCGCAAATTTCGCAGCCTCCGGGCGAAGAGGACCGAGATAAATCGCGTCAAAATACGGACGCTGGTACTCGCGTTGGAAAATCGAAAGATACTCCTGCGCGAAGGTGGAATGATGAAGCTTGCCTGACGTTGCAACTCCACCATGCACTTGATGAAATGTCATGTCCGATAGCAGGCAGACATTTTTGGCACCGTGGCGTTGAACGTATCGCGCGAAAATCTCGAGGTTGGCCAAGCCAGCACCAGGGGAAACAAAGCCTTGGTGGAAACCGCCCATCTTGTCGAGGAGATGGCGCGGCACCGAAAACGCGTTGCTTTCAACGATCGGTTTCCAGAAGCCGTTGCTGGAAGAGCCCGCAAATACCGAAATATCGTAGAGAGCGGACGACTTCGAAGGCCAACCGCTTTCCGCGATCAGCCTGTCCTCAACGTCCTCATTATATCCTTGGGTGGTCGAGACCATCTGCACGCTCGGCCCTAGGTGGCAGCCGAGAGTATAGACGAACGCATCCGCACACATTGAGTGTGCCTTCAACGTATTGGAGATCAATTGATCCGAAAAAATGCGGGCGCCGTCGATCGCAAAGAGGATATGCGTGCCCCTGGCCACGTGCCTTGCTGCCCAGTTGAGCGCAAAGACAGGGGACGGTCGCGGGTCAGGCATGCTGACAATCCGGGGCACCGGCGACAAACCGGCGCTATCGCGCAGCGTAAAAGGAACTGCCGAGCCATTGTCGACGACAATGACCTCATAGTCCTCCGACGAGACATTTTTTTGATAAGGGCGGCAAGCGGACAGGATCGTACGCGGCGCCTCTCTTGCCATGTCATGTATGCAGATGATCACCGATAGGAACGGTCGATGCTTTCGTGGAAAAAGCCTCATGTCTTTCGTAGATATCCATTAGGATTGTAAGTCATGTTCCGACCGAACATATCACAGTAGGCAACGTCTATTTCAAAAGACCCGAAGCCTCTGGCAAGAAATTCCGCAATCGCTCTGTTGGGCCCCCCCTCATACCGGGCCGACCATCCGAGATCTTCGAGCACGCCGTCTTCCATGACGAGATATTCGCCGGTGCGAAGATGCTCTTCGAAAAACTCCAGAACCGAGGTGCACACGGCGTAGCTATGAGCCGAATCCTCGACCACCAGCCAGGGCCGTGGCAAGTCGAAAAGTTCGTGCTGGCGAAACGGGACCTCAAGATTGGCCGCATCCCCTTGAACGAACCGAATTCCTTCCGAAGCGGCCAAGCCAGGCTGATCCAGATCGATAGAAACGATTTGGGCCTGGATATCCATTGCCCGGCAAACGTCGCGGAACAGCATGGCGCTTCCGCCATGTTTCGACCCGATCTCGATGATCGATGCAGGCCGCAGTTGGTCCAGCAACCGCAGATAGATTGCGATGTCGACAGGGCTTTTTAGACACGGAATCCCACGGTAACGATATTCCATCGTCCCGGCGTGATAAGCAGGGAGACCGGGGCCAGCCAGGCCCGTCACGTAACTTCGTTTCGAGCGACACTCATTCAGTCGCTCAAGATCGTCTTGCAATGAGGCCGCCGGCCGCGGTGCGACAATTCCGGCGATTTCCTCGATCGTATCCAATTGGTAGCGGCCGTTCAGAATCCCAGCCTCGATATCGCGATAGGCTTCCGTAAGGGTGGCGTCGCCCGGCCTCAATCCCGAGACGATGCACAGTCCCTTCATCTCGACATCGTATGTTTCCACGATCAGGTCAGGTCGGAATTTCCGCAATATCGTAACCAGCTTATAGACATCACCAGTCCAAACCTGAGTGTTGCGCTCACGGCTCGTGTGAGCGATGTCGCGTGGCAAAACATCGTCGATCACAATGACGCCCTGCGCGTGGCTCGCACGCTCACAATTGATGAAATCGCGGAGGGCAAACTCCGCATTGTGCATGCCGTCGATAAAGGCGAGATCGACCGGCCCCCCCACCAGCGCGGCGACGTCACGCTTGAAGAAGTCGTCACTCGTTTCAGCGAACAAACGCGTTGGCGCCTTCAGCGGTACCCTGATTTCATAGTCCGGATCGACCCCGATCGACGAAGCCTCCGACAACGCAAGGCTATGGCCGAAACGCGATCCGATTTCGAGATAGTTTCGGGGTCGCAATATCCTGTGTATCGACGAGAGGGCTTGAAGGTAATCCATCACGCGGCCTTGCGGAACCAAACGCCCGTCCAATCGACCTGGTGCATTTGAGGAAGATCGCGCAACGTGCGCGCAAAATAGTCTGCGACCGCGAGACGACATTGCTCGATCGCGTAGTCATCGATGATCACGATACCACCTGGCGAAACTTTCTCGTAGAGCGCATCGAGGGAATCCATCGTGGATTCATAAAGATCGCCATCCAGGCGAAGCAAGGCAATTTCACGCGTCTGTAGCCGAGGAAGTGTGTCCTTGAACCACCCTTTGGCAAAAACGACCGAATCGGACTCCAGCCCGTAAACGCCAAAATTCTCGCGAACAGTTTCCTCACTGACCGCAAGCTCGGGATAGACTGTCTTGCTCAGGTCAAGTCCGGCATCCTGTGCAAGGCTCGGAGGAGGTAGTCCTTCGAAGCTGTCGGCGACAAATATCCGGCGGTTTTCGGCCGGGTTAATTTTCAGATATCCCGCCATGAAAATACAGCTGCCGCCGCGCCAGACGCCACACTCGACAAAATCGCCCGGAATGCCGTCTCCAACCACTGTGTCGAGACACTCGTGGAGCATGTCCAGACGCGCCTGCCCGATCATCGTATGCGAATATCCCGCATTGTGGATGCTGCGGCTAAAGAATCTGCCATCGGCGCGCCCTGCGATCATCTCGGCATAGGCATCGGCCCGTTCATGGCGAATATCGTGCAACACGCGGGGGTCGAACACTTCGGAGCCCGCAATGCAGTTGCGCAGATAGATGATGCGAAGCTCATTATCGAGATACACGCAGTTCAGCAGCGAGCGCTTCAGGAGATCGAGATAAAGGTCGCCATGGTCCTTCATGCGGAAAACTCCTGGCCACCCAAAGTTTCCATCGTGATCGACTGCATGGGGATACCCATCAGGCCTTTCGCTACATGCGATGAGAGAACGTGAAAGAAAATGGCATCATCGACGCGGTGCTGCTTGATGTGTTCCGCCTGGTTTCCGGTGGCTAATGCGACCGTAATTCCATAATCACCGGTCGGCAGGTAGGGCATCTGAAACGCGAACCGGGCAATGATCGTCTCCCCGGCCCGTATGACGATGTCATCGTGGCGATAGGTTAGGAATGTGTTGTCGGCAAAGACAGCCTGGCCAAGTCGGTCACGAACGGTGAACCCCAGGATTGGACGCTCAAGGTCCGCATTCGCCTTTGCCTTGATTTCAAAGAGTACGCTCTCTCCACCCGAAAGATTGGTGAGCGGCAAGCCCGCAGGGGTCTTCAACCCTGCAGAAACGATCGACCCCGAACGGGTGCCGATCCAGGTGGCGTCATCGTCAAAATCGAAGACCTTGATTTCGTTGGCGAGCGAGGATGACCGCAGTATTTCGGAACGATGATCCGGAGGCGGCGGAGCTTCGGGCGGGCGCTCGCCGCGGCGACCGCCAAACTTCAACTCGGCGGTGCTGTCGCCTTCAAGCTCGATTGCACGGCGGTACTCGTCGCAGACCTCCTTGGTCTCGCCGATCATGCGGATCCTGCCACCGTCGACCCAGACGACGCGGGAACATAGGGCCATCACCGAGCTCAGATCGTGCGCGCACAACAGCATCGTCCCGCGCGACTTGAACTCGCGGATGAAACGCATGCATTTCTGTGAAAAGGCCATATCGCCAACGGCCAGGACCTCGTCCACGAGGAGAATTTCCGTCGGCAGATGCGCAGCGACGGCGAAGGCCAGGCGTGCATACATGCCACTCGAATAGGTCTTGACCGGTTGATCGATGAAATCGCCGATGCCCGCGAACTCCAGGATCGAACCCATTCTGGCTTCCGCGTCGGACCTCGACATTCCAAGAATCGCGGCACCAAGATATGCGTTCTCGCGTCCGGTGAAGTCCGGGTCGAAGCCGGTCCCAAGCTGCAGCGAGTACAGCTTGCCTTTTCGTTCGATCGATCCTGAGGTCGGCTGCAAGTTGCCCGCAATCATCTGAAGAAGCGTGGATTTGCCGCTGCCGTTGCGGCCGATGATGCCGATCGTCTCTCCCTCAAAAACGTCAAACGACACTCCGTGTATGGCCGGATATTCCCGAAACCTGCGAACACGGCCTAGGGTTGCCATTTGGATCAATCGATCCTGGGGGCGCGGATAGATACGAAATACCTTCGTCACATCCTGCAGACGGATAGCAATAATATCACTGCTGGTCATGGCCAACGATCCAATCAAAACGAGAAACGCTTCAACATGTCGCGCACACGCGCGGCGATGCACGAGCGCCGGCCGCCAAACCTATCAGAGCACATCGGCAAAGCCCCTGCGTGTCCTCTGGAAAAACTGATAGCCGAGAAAGGCGATCGCAATAGCCGCGATCGAATAATTGCCCAGCGCCATCCAGTCCGGCCACACACCGAAGAGAACCGTGTCGCGAAAGCTCTCGACGGGAATAGCGAGCGGATTGAATGAGAGCCATGGTTGCAGCCAGGTAGGCAGCGCGGTCCTCTGGAAAAAAACCGGAGAGAGGAACATCGTCGCCGTCACAAGTGGGGCTACAATCTGGCCCATGTCGCGAAAATAGACGCCGATCGATGACAATATCCAGGCTATGCCAAGCACCAACACCATCAGTGGCGCCAGGACCACCGGCGCCAGAACCACCGTCAGCGGAATGCTGCCGAAGATCACATAGGCAAATACCAACAACACGAGCAGGCTGACTGCTGCGTGAAACAAGGCGGCACCTGCCGAAACCACAGGCAGGATCTGGATCGGAAACACGACCTTCTTGACGTAGTTGGCATTGGCGACGATCAACCCAGGCGCAAGCGAAACCACCTCAGCAAAGAACTGGAAGACGATAAGCCCACAGAACAGGACCACCGCGAACTCACCAGTTGAATGTGTCGCGCTCTGCTGGTCAGGCATCGTCCAGCGCGACTTCATTACTACGCCGAACACGAAGGTGTAGACAGCCAGCATGAACAGCGGATTGAGCAGCGACCACAACAGCCCCAGCACAGAGCCGCGATAACGGCCGGTAATCTCCCGGCGAATGAGGCTCAGAATCAACACCATCTCAACTCACCCAGCCACTTGGCGCAATTTTATAAATCCTCAGCGAACGGCACTGTGAAATGCCGAACTCCATCATCGAACTTACGATAAAAATTAAACTTAGTCGAAATAATCCTCTGACTTAACCGCCAGTCCGACATCTTTTTTTCACTAAAAGAATCAACCTTACTATAGTGCTTCATCAAAATCCCGCCAGTGACGCCAACGCTATATCCGTGAATATGGCACCTATAGGAGAAATCAATGTCATAGCACGTGAACCCAGGTATCTCCTCTGAGAATCGCAATTCCCTTGCCACGCTAGCCCTCGATGCAATGAATATCCCATCCAAAGCCTGAGCTTTGCAATTATCTTCAACAGGAGAAAAAACCTCAATCTTATCCCCCCGGCCAGCATAATCGCCGGGAACAACTACTCTTCCAAGCAATTCACCGGGGTCAGAATAATACCAATTTGACGATTGACAGCGACTTGTCCCACAGACGCCAAAGACATCAAACTCTTCGAAAGCGGCAGATAAAATTCGGCTCCTAACTTTTATGATTTCTATATCGTCATGACAGAAAATCAGCCAGTCACCGCTCGCGCGATCTATCCCTGAATTATAACCGGAAGTCATAGATTCAGCTCCATAAATTGGCACGAACTCAATATCGTATTGGTTATTGCCAACCATAGAGAAACTATCCATCATACGCCGATAATTATTTATGTTATTAGTACACGTTATTATAGAAAAAGTGACCATAGCTACACCGAAATCGCCATTTCCAGCTCTTGCAAAAACCGGCCAACGCCAAGGCTCAAAGACTCGAGCTCCGAAGCCTTTTGTGATCCGCCCGAGCTAAAGAGCCTCAACGCGCGCTTGACGCTCGCGTAGTCCAGAGATCCCGTATATTCGACTATGGATTCCTTCATTGCCTCCGGGCGCTGCCCCAAAGTCTCAGACAGAACCACACAACCACAGGCTGCCCCAAGATAGATTCTAGGCTCAAAGGAAGGCATTTCGTCCGCGTGAATGTTAAGGACAACCTTCGATCTTCTGAACAAGGCAGCCAAGGCTCGCCCGGACAATCCATGGGCCACCCATGCAAATTTTAAGTCCGTCGAACGTAAAAAATCGAGTTCCGCGACCCTATGTGGTGTAGGCTTACCTATGAAAGCCACATCTATCGGCCGACGACCTGCATTTGGACGAAAGGCGGAAGTATCAATAGGCAAAGGTCGATAAGCATTGATCGGCCACCCCCTTTTTTCGATAGCCGATTTTTTAGTTGCGTCATAATATATACAATAGTGATAGCTCTCCCAACTCATCCTGGAATACACGCTACTTCGAAGTGCGCTTTCCGGCGTCTCCAATTGCCCAGGCAGTTGGATTGGCTCACTTAAGAAAGCGACCCTTTTTCCAGTGATAGACTTTATATATTTCTTTGGATATAATTCCGGCCTATAGAATACCGTTAAGTCGGGTCTGAAATTAATCATCCTGGTTAAAAAAGAATAGTCCCACTCATCAACATCGAGGCACAAGACATCATCTCTGCCTCTCCAGTTCTCCGGGAAATGATTCTCGAAATAAGTATAAGGTCCAACAAATCCTATCCGCATCTTCGACACACCTACTTGCCCATCCACCCCTTGAGGTACCGAAGCGGTGCAGTCATCTTCCAACTCGTTGAAGCCTCGTAGTGCTGCCGAATTGTCTGCAACTGATTCTTATAATGCTGCAGGGCCCACTGAGCATCGGTCAATTGCTTCCTCATTTCCTTGACTTCCCCTGAACTGGATTGATTGCCAGGATCAGCAACGAGCAACGGCTCAGGCGGCATTTCGGCGGCTAGATATGCGGAGCGAAGGGGCAGCAGATCTGCAATCTGCGACACAGTGGCACGATACGCATTGAATAGGCGCGCATCTTCGACGAGCCGCCTGAGATACGGATCGCTCAAGCTCTTCGATCCAACAAACAGCACCCCTAATCCATGCGAATGGGTAAACTCCAACGATGGGAACTTATGTTTTAGCTCCCCCCAGAGCCGCCATACCCCAAAGTCGCGTTCACGCACGCTAATGTCGTGGAACATGACCACACCTTTGTCACTCATGACTGGCAGCCAATTTTCGTAGTCGTGCTTAACTGCCTCGTAGGTGTGCAATCCATCGATATGAAGCATGTCGACAGACTGGTTTTCAAACTCCGCTCTCGCCTGATCAAACGTCGATCGAATCAGGTGAACACCTGAAAAACTCCGACCTAGGAACGACTGAAGGTCATCATATATCCTTTCTCCTTCATAACGCCCGGCATGGTCATCCCCTTCCCAAGTATCCACGCCCCACAAATTGGTCTTCAAGTCATAACTTTGCGCAGCCGTAGCTGCAGCAATCAGACTCGCTCCAAAATGCACGCCGAGATCAACGTAATGCGCAGGTTTCAGATTTCGAAATAGCACAAATAGAAAGGGGATATGGCCACCCCATGCCGTAATCGGCAACTTTCGAGGCAGCGAGAAGAGAGGGGCTACATATCTGTCCTGCACGTCAACAGGATCGAATAAAGCAACGTCAATCTGATCCATAGCATTCTTACCAACTCTATTTTCACGTTCCATCGAATTCTTTCCTAAATTTTCTACGAACACCGCAGAAAGAACCTCACCGTCTGATCTAAATATCATTCGACCAGAGCCATCAAGCAAATAAAACCCATCGATTGCCGGATTGATACTGGGAGAGCCCTCCGTCAATTTCTCCGGCTCGAATCCACTTCGAACATAAGGAAAATTGAAATCGAGCCGTACAGGTCGAGTTTTTGCCTTTAGATCGATGTCTGGATAGAGCAATCCGATATTCTTAAGATCATCGTCAGAAAGATCCTGTCTCTGTATGAGCTCATCGTGCTCGATCCAGTGAGATCCTAGGCGGTTTTCGTTGAGAAACCTGTCCTCTCGCACAACCTTGGCGGATAACTTCATCTTCTGCAGATACTTATCTCGGAACGGGATTGGCATATGAAGCAAGCCGAGGGAAGATACCTTAGAAGGTAAAACCGATTTCGGAATACCTATGACAGTATGATAACCCTGCGTAACGGTCATTTCGGGATATGAGCGATAAAACTCCCGAGATATCCCAATCTTGGTATATTTTGACGGCTTCGATAGCGTGACAAATCCTTCTGAAAAACTACTCCTCCCGTCTAGATTTGTAGGAACAATGTTTCTCCAATTAAAATCGAAATATCCTTTGTTATTTTCAATCGCTTTTTCTAGTTCTTTTCTGTTTGCGAACGGCAGGTACTCGTCACAATCTAGAAATAGAAGAAAATCTGCGTTAAAATCTTCGAAAGCTAGCCTTGAGAATATATTAGCCAGCTGCGCCTGAGGATATCCGCTCGATACAAGCTTGAAAATCTCTGCCTTTTCTAGCCTTTCTCTTATGAGGACAGAAGAATTGTCGACAGACGAATGATCCACGAAGAAGGATAAATCGAAAAACTCGTCGATTTGATCGCAAAAAGGACCAAGTATCGCCTCTTCATTTTTAAACATTGTAAAACTGGCGATACGCATCTACTGTGGACTCTTACCTTTTGTCTTCCGCCGAAACAAAGACGCCATTCGCCATACATAGCTCGTGTAACCGGCTCTGAGTTCCTCAAGGACGTTCTGCTTTTCACCCAGAGCCTGATCTCGTTCCTGAAGTATCTTTTCTTGATCGGCGCGGAGTACCTTCAATTCCTGCGTCAAAAATTCGGACTGACGCTCTGCTTCGCTCACCAGTCGCGCTAGCCGATCCACTTCTTCGTTCAATTCGATCTCGCGAGCGTTTCTATCCCTCTCCCTTGCTTCCCGATCCGCGGTCAACGCTTCGACGCTCGCCAACTGCGCGTCGGTTAGGTGTTGAAGGGCGTCCTGCTGCCTCGCGAGGGAGGCATCTTTGTCAACCATTTCTCTTCGGAGACTTTCAAGTTCCTCCGTTCGCCGATCAATCTCTCCAGCTTGCGTCTCTGCAAGATGCTCGATTTGGGAATACCTTTCAGCGCTTATAGCCGAGCGAACGCGCATCTCAGAAAAAAAGGCCTCACCGAACACCGGACTGACGCTGTTGAAAGCAGCTCTTATTGTGTCAAGCCGTGCCATGGCGCCAGCGTCGTTCGGGTCCCCTTCGAGGGTCATCAGGGCGCTATATGTGTCCTTCACCCATCTAGTCGTGCGCGGATCGGCTTCAAGACGCTCTCTGCTTGCAACATGATGCTGGTGCGCCGTTGAAAAATGCGTTGAAAGTACTGTCTCTGCAGTAGGGATTGGCTGCGGCCACTCTATCTGGAGGGTAGCTGTCATTTTTTCCACCCCAGAGCTCCAGTCGTCGAGCATAGTTTCGTACGACAAGAAAACGCGCGGGTAGTCGCGTGTCGCATACTCAGCCTCTAGCTCATGCCGCAACCACAAAAGCGCGCTGAAGCCATGGGTAAAACTGCCTCGCTTTTCAAGCGAAGCGACGACTGCGAGCGGGTTGCGCTCAGTCAGAACGTAACGAACGTCGATGCGCATGCGCTTCAAGACTTCCGCATAAAGCGGCACGAAACGTGAGATACGCGGCTCCTTCAGGACAAATAGCGGCGCGTTGCCGTATTCCTCGTCTATCAACCGCGCGATCTCGGCCTTGTAAAAGCGAAGACGTTGCGCGCCGAGATCGGCCTGGTCGAAGGATCGCCAATCGTCCCAGCAGCTGCCTGCTTCAGCAAGCATCTGCTCATGAAGTTCTATCAGCCGCAGAGGTTCCCAATGGCCGGCAGGATTGGTCGGATTGGCGCCCAGCATATTTTTAGGCAGCTCCGCGCCCAGCAGATTGATCGCCCTCGTCAACGCGCTGGTGCCCGAGCGGTGCATCCCCAGCACCATGATGCAGGTGCGCTTGGCCGCCTTTGCCTTGCGCGCTTTCGGCGCCGGCTCGTCGACAGGAGCGGCATCGCGCGTGTTTTCCGCTGCAGGGTGCTTGTTCATGCCGTCAATGCCTGTTTCGTCTCACCGGCTAGTAGCCGGCGCACCACTGCCTCCGTCGATTGACGCCAGTCCGGTGCATTCCAGCCGAACACGTCGGCGAATTTCGCGCTCGATAGCCGGGAATTGGCGGGGCGGCGCGCCTTGGTTGGGTAGTCCATCGTAGCAATGTCCCGTACCCGCGCCCAGGGACCACCCAACACGCGGCTTGTGTCGAGGATATGGCGGGCAAAGCCGCTCCAGTTGGCCTCGCCGGTTCCGGCCAGATGATAGATGCCGGATGTGGCGGCGCCCTCGTGCAGCTGTGCCGCCGCATGCAGGATTGCGTCGGCGATATCAAGTGCCGATGTTGGATTTCCCCACTGATCGGCCACAACCGAAATCTCGTCGCGGTCGGCGGCCAGCCGCAGCATGGTTTTCACGAAATTCTTGCCGAACGGGCTGTAGACCCATGCCGTGCGCAGGATCAGATGGCGCGGATTGGCCGATGCAACCGCCTGTTCGCCGGCAAGCTTGGAGGCGCCATAGACGCTGCGCGGTGCAGTGGCGTCGGTCTCGACATAGGCGCCGGGGGCGGTGCCGTCGAAGACATAGTCGGTCGAAAGATGGATGACGGGAACGCCAAGCTCCGCCGCGGCTTGCGCCACCTTGCCGGCGCCGACGGCGTTCACCGCGAATGCCAGATCGGGCTCGTCCTCGGCCTGATCCACCGCCGTGTAGGCGGCAGCCGACACGACGATATCCGGCTTCGCGGCCGCGATGGCTTCGATCACCGTGTCGGGTCTTGCAAGGTCGAGTTGCGGACGGCCAATGGCGATGACCTCAACGCCGGTGGCCGCCTGGGCGGCCTCCAGGAGGCTTGCCGCGACTTGTCCGTCGCGCCCGGTGACAACCAGCCTCACGCCGCCCCCTTGCGTGCTTCGCCCAGCCGTTCACCGGCATAGCGCTGCTCGCGGATCGGTCCCCACCACCATTTGTTGTCGAGAAACCAGTCGACGGTCTTGGCGAGGCCGCTGTCGAAATTCTCATTGGGCGTCCAGCCCAGGTCCCGGCCTATCTTCGAGGCGTCGATGGCATAGCGGCGATCGTGACCGGGGCGGTCGGTGACGAAGGAAATCAGGTCGCGATAGCTCTTGCCCCCTGCCCGCGGCCGCCTGCTGTCGAGCAGATCGCAGATCGTCTCGACGACGCCAAGGTTCGTCCGCTCGGAATTGCCGCCGACATTGTAGCTTTCGCCCGGCAGTCCCCTGGTTGCGACAAGTTCCAGCGCGCGCGCGTGATCCTCGACGAACAGCCAGTCGCGCACATTGGCGCCGGCGCCATAGACCGGCAGCGGCTTTTCGTCGAGCGCATTGAGGATGACCAGCGGGATCAGCTTTTCGGGAAAGTGATAGGGTCCATAGTTGTTCGAGCAATTGGAAAGCACGACCGGCAGGCCATAGGTTTCGTGCCAGGCCCGCACCAGATGGTCCGAGGCCGCTTTCGAGGCGGAGTAGGGCGAGGATGGCGCGTAGGGCGTTTCCTCGACGAACATGCCGCCATCGAACGGAAGATCGCCAAACACCTCATCGGTCGAGACATGATGGAAGCGGAAATGGCTCTTCCTGTCCTCGGGCAGGCCGCGCCAGTACTCCAGCGCGGCATTGAGCATCTTGTAGGTGCCGACGATGTTGGTCTCGATAAAAGTGCCCGGCCCATCGATCGAGCGGTCGACATGGCTCTCGGCGGCAAGGTTCATGACGATGTCGATATCGTCGCGCCGGAGGATGTCGAGCACGGCCCTTTCGTCGCAGATATCGGCCTGCGCGAAGCGATAATTGTGTGCGTTCTCGATCGGCCGCAGCGAGGCCAGGTTTCCCGCATAGGTCAGCTTGTCGAGATTGGTCACCCGATAGGCCGGGTTGGCGCATAGATGCCGGCACACCGCCGAACCGATAAAGCCAGCACCGCCCGTCACCAGAAAATTCATGCCGCTGTCCTCAAATAACCCATCAGGCGAACACCTCGGCGGCAGCCAGCAGCGGCGCCTTGAGGTCCTTGTCCGAGAGCTGGAACCCGCCGGTCAATGACGGCCATTCGATGCCGATGGCGGGATCGTCGAAACGGATCGACCGGTCATGCGCCTGCGAATAGGTGTCGGTCACCTTGTACAGGACCTCGGTGTCGGGCACGAGCGTCACGAAGCCGTGCGCGAAGCCTTTCGGCACCAGAATCTGGTTGCCCTTTTCGGCCGACACTTCGAGAGCGACCCATTTTCCGAAGGTTTTCGAACCGCGGCGAATGTCGACCGCAACGTCGAGAATGCTGCCCCGGATGACGCGCAGCAGCTTGTCCTGGGCGCGCGGCGCAAGCTGATAGTGAAGCCCTCGCAAGACGCCCGCCGCGGCGGAATAGGAATGATTGTCCTGCACGAAAGCCAAGTCTATGCCGGCCTGCGAAAAGCGCTCGGCATTGTAGGTTTCCACGAAGAAGCCGCGCGCGTCGCCATGTCGCTTCGGAACGATTTCCAGCACGCCATCGATGCCAAGGGGCCTGACTTCCAGCACCTAGGCCTCCGACAGGTCGACGACACGCCGGCGCAGATAGGCGGCATATTCGTTCTTACCCAGGTGATCGGCGCGACGCAGAACCTGGTCCACAGTCAGCCAACCCTGTTCAAAGGCGATCTCTTCGGGACAGGCGACCTTGATGCCCTGGCGGTGCTCGATGGTGCGCACGAAGGACGAGGCCTCATGCAGGCTGTCATGGGTGCCGGTGTCGAGCCAGGCATAGCCGCGCCCCAACCGATGCACATGCAACTGGCCGCGCTCAAGGTAGACGTTGTTGACCGCCGTGATCTCGAGCTCACCGCGCGCCGAGGGACGGATGGCAGGGGCGATGTCGACGACATCGTTGTCGTAGAAGTAGAGACCGGTGACCGCCCAGTTGGATTTCGGCACCTGCGGCTTTTCCTCGATCGTCAGCGCCGTTCCCGTGGTCTTGTCGAAGGAAACCACGCCATAACGCTGGGGATCCTCGACATGATAGGCGAACACCGAAGCGCCCTTTTCGCGCGAGGCAGCGTCGCGGCAAAGCTGCGACAGCCCATCGCCGAAATAGATGTTGTCGCCGAGAATCATCGACACGTTGTCCTTGCCGATAAAATTGCGGCCGATGATGAAGGCTTCCGCCAGCCCGTTGGGCTGCGGCTGCTCGGCATAGGACAGGTCGAGCCCGAACTCCGATCCATCGCCAAGCAGATCGCGAAAAACCGGCAGGTCACGCGGCGTCGAAATGATCAGAATCTCTCGGATACCCGCGAGCATCAGAACGCTCAGCGGATAATAGATCATCGGCTTGTCGTATATCGGCAGAATTTGCTTAGAGACTGCTAATGTTAGTGGATAAAGACGCGTTCCACTGCCTCCAGCAAGGATAATTCCTTTCAAGAAGCTCTCCTTGACATGCCTGAACCCCCCGGCCCTAGCCGCCCGTGCTTAGGTTCCATGCACTGGCTTGTCAATCTCGGCGTTCGTCAAATGACTGGGTCACGATCCGGCGCCAATCCATGGCCAATTCAGGCGACGCATTGCTATCGTCTTGCCAAAGCCGGCCTGACGGGAACAAGCAGATTGTCATCATGGGCGGCGGTCGACTCGCCTCTCTGGCTCAGCCGCTCAGCAAGTCCCTTGTGAAAGATAACGCCATTCATATAGGCGAAGGTCATCGCCAGTGCCGCCGTTCGCAAGGGATAATCGACCAGGGAATGAACGAGCAGAAACGATACTGAGAGAAACGCCATTTTCTGCAGCGGATCTCGCCGTGCCGTAACGGAAAACGCAAAAAGCAATATCGCGTAAGCTGCGACCAGAAAGACAACAGGAGCGCCACCTTCAAGTGCCAATTCCAGATAATCATTGTGGGCGTGATTGACGTAGGGCTTGAAGATCATCTCTCCCTTTTCGTAAATCTGATAGACCTTCGGAAAACTCCCAAAGCCGACGCCCGTCGCCCAGTTCTCTTCAATTCCCGCGATCGTCGTGCGGGCAAATTCGGCCCGTCCAAAGGCCGGGTCAACCACTTCCGCATCGATCTTCGTCCACGCCCCGATCGTGTAGAGTGAAAGCCCGATGAAGACAGCGGGTATTCCATACCCGCCCAGCCTCGAGCGCGCGGACAGAAAGACGACTGATACCATGGTGATCGCCAGCCCTATCAGAATACCGGCGCGCGAACCGGCGGCCAGAAGCAACAGCAGCAGCGTTATCAAGCCGAGCGACCCGGACAGAAGGTGCCCGCGAAACAGGCCGTAGTAGACAACGAAGGGAATGGAGACGAAGAGCAGAGCCGAAAAATGGTTCTGGTTGGCAAACAGTCCCGCATTGATCGTGAACGGCAACAAACCCTGTATGGCAACCGTATCGGAGAGCGAATACTGGATCGCCGCAGCCAGTCCGTTACAGATGACACCCATGAAAAAGAAGGGCAGAAGGCCGTAGACCTGATCTGGGCGCAAGCGGGTGACGCTCAGAAAGAATGCAGCCATCGCCACGAAATACAACAGACACTCGATCGTACGTCCCACGCCGACACTGACGAAACGCAGCCCGGTTTCACCGCTCAGCCACGGATTTGCAAGTAGAACCTCAGGCCGCAATCCGCTCAACAGAGCGGCGGGCAGCGGCACGATTTGAAAACAGAACACGGCAAGGCCCAGAGCAAGCAACCACAGGGCCGAGCGAGGGATGCCGCGTTCCGACGGCCTTGAAAAGACGGCCGCGGCCGAGACGATCGCCGCCACCTCGATCAGCGCTTCGGTGTAGAGACCGCTCGCGGTGCCGCCGCCAATCAGCACCGACAGGAAGAGAACCGACCCAAGCAGATATTTTTCCCATTCCGTGGGCCGGGTCGACCGCTCTCTCAAGATGAAACTCTTTCGATGCTCAATTTGTGCATGACCAACGTGCCAACGTACCGAAATCGCCAACTCTCAGCGATGGCAGCTGTTTCCAGCCGCAACAATTGCATGGGACACGCGCTTGGTCCGATCGCGAAATCCAGGCTCAACTCCCGCCGATCGAACGTGCCTTCCGGAATGTCGAACCGAGCTATTTCGCCCGCCGGATCCGCGCATCTGATGGACCAGAACAACTGCTTGGGCAGTTTCAGGTTTCTCGCGGAGGCGATCAGGGAAATCCTGTAGGAGCCGGGAGGCAGTTCGACATATTGCTGGAGCGCGGCGTTCTTCACCGGCGTATTCAGGAATCGGACAGTCGCTCCGCTATCGCCTTCGCCGACATCGCGCGCCCCGGCAAAGGTAATTTCCAGACCGGAGCGGTCGCGAACCTGCCAGTCGAATGGCTTGCCGCTGAGGATCTGTTCAAAGCCGCCGTTGAAAATGTATCCGGCCAGTGTCCGCTCCTGATCGGACAGACTGAACAGGAACAGCCGGTAGGCCGCCTCGTATTCCTTTTGCCTGATATATCCGTTGATTACGGCAGACAGTTCCTTCGACGTCGGTTGTGAGATCGATCCGGCAAGGTCCAGCAACAGTTGATTTGCGACGCGCAGGCCCCGCGGATCCTTGCCAAGCGCGGTGAAAAGACTGGATCTCCACGGTGCCTCGATCCTCAAGGCTGCCAGGACAGCCTGATATCCGTCCGGGTTTGAAAGAATAGCCGGCAAGCCAGCCGCAATGACTGGAAATCTGTCGGGCCACCGGCGCAGCAACGTGTCGATCTCGGCAACGGCCTTTGACAGATCGCCCACCTCGATCGAGCGATCGATCGATCTCTGAAGCGAATGGATTTCAGTCTTGGACAGCTTTCGAGCCTGGTCGAAGAGTTCGAAAGCCTCGTCTTTCTCGCCTTGTCGATACTCAATCTCGCCTATCAGGCTGTAGAGCCGGGCATCCGCGACATTGAAACGAAGCGCGCCCTTCGCCTTTGTTGCCAAGACATCGAGATCAGCACCGTCGCCTGTTTCGCTCAACCGACCGGCAATTTCGCCTATCAAGGCATCTACGTTGAACGGATCGAGCGCAAGCGAGACGGCCGGCGTTTCCGACTCAAGAAGCCGACTTAGCCCTACCGACGAAACCGCCAACACCAGAACGGAGGCGACGAACCAAACGCCTGAACGCCGGAGATTTCGCGTGAGCGGGCTGGCCTGCTCCGTCATCGACTTTGCCCTCAATTTTCGGGGTACTCGCGCCATAGTCGTAGTACTGATAGTTCATGTATTTATAGGCGTAATTGTAATCGAACTTGTTGACCGTAAATTTCGACATCGCCGCTCCGATCACATTCGCACCGGCTGAGCGCAGACGCTTGAGTGCCGTTTTGGCTGACTTGCGTGTGACCTGATTGGTCGAAACGACCATCAATGTGCCTTCGGCAAGCCGGCTGAGGATTGGTGCGTCGGAAAGACCGACGACCGGCGGGGCGTCAATGATGACCAGATCGAAGCGTTTGCCTAGATTGGTCAAGATCAACGCCATCTTCGGCGACGAGAGCAGGTCGGCCGGATTCGGCGGAATCGTTCCGGACGTCAGCACGGTGACATTGGGATATTTCGTCGGTCTGAAAATGCCCGGCAGATCGTCCTTGCGAACGGTATTTGTCAGCAGGTTGCTCAACCCGATCGCATTGTCGAGGCCGAACAGCCGGTGCAGGTTGGGTTTGCGGAGATCGCCGTCAACAAGCAGAACCCTTGCGCCGAGTGCCGCGAAATCCTGGCCAAGCTTGAACGACGTGGTCGACTTGCCTTCCGACGGTTCCGAACTGGTCACCAGCAGCGATCGCGGCGCGCCCTCCGCACCGGAGAACTGCAGCGATGTTCGCAGCGAACGATAGGCCTCGGAGAGCCCGGATTTTTGATCGGCGATGCTGGCTATGAGTTCGCGATCACCAACAAGCGGCAGGATGCCGAGCATCGTCAGTCCCAGCTCTTTCTCGATCTGCTCCGGGTTGGTGAAAGTGTTGTTCAGCAACTCGATGATGTAGATGATCGATGCAGCCAGGGCCATGAAAAGCGCGAGAGCGACTGCAAGATTGATGCTCAGACGTGGAGAATAGGGGGCTGTGGGCAGCGAAGCGAAATCGACTATCGCAGCGCTTTGCGTCTTGAGTTCCGAGCTAACACCGACTTCATTCAGCTTGGCGATAAGGCTGTCATACTGCGACCGGTTGGAGTCGACTTCGCGCTTCAGGATCGTGTATTTGATATTCTTGTCGTTGAAGACGACCTGCTGCCTCTCCATCTCCGCGAGCTTGGACTTGAGGTCGGTTTCCTTGTTCTGCGCTTCCTGATATTTCAGCCGCAACGAATCGGTTATCGCCAGCACGCCGTTGTTGTAGAGTCGCTGCAGTTCCTTGATCTGCGATTGCAATTGCTGCATTTCCGGAAAACCGGGTTTCAGGATGCCCAATTTCTGCTGGTACTGGCTGGTCAGATCCGCCAGCTTGTCGCTAAGCTTCTGCAGACCTTCGCTTTCCAGAACCGGACCGAGGCTCGACCCGCGGCCCTTTTCTATCTGATCGACCACCCGCCCCGCATCAAGACGCTCCTGGATTGCGGTGGCCAGGGCGGTGTTCAGGGCTTCGATGTTCGAGCCGATCAGCGATTTGTCGTCGCCGGTAACAGTGATGCCGGCATCTTTTGCATAGGTGACCAGTTCCTTTTCGGAGGTCTGCAGCTTTTGCTTCACCTGCAAAACCTGCTCCTGGATGAACTGCCGTGCCAGATCGGAGGTCTCGCTGGTCTGATCGAGACGTTGATCGATAAAACTCTGCGCGACCTGATTGGCAACGTCGCTTGCATATTTCGGCTTTTGATCGACGAAGGTGATCGATAACAGGCTTGTATTGGTGACCAGATTGACCGTTAGATCTTCCTGGATGCGCTTGATGGCAATTGCCTCGCGCTCTTCGGGCGTTTTCTCCTCAATGGAAGGTGATTTGGACATCCCGAACGCACGGTAAACAATATTGCTCGGGGAGAAGCTCGGCGTCGGAAACAGAAAGTCCGGCCTTTCGCCAAGCCCAAGCTGGAACACCACGCGCTGAGCCAATGCCCGGCTCTTCAGCTTCTCCCGCGCGGTCAGGAAGGCCCGGACGTCGCTGTTTTCGGAAACAACCTCAATGTCCTGAAACACTTTCGCCGAAGGCACCAGAACTTCGAGCTGTGTCGTCGCCTGATATTTTGGTGTCTGCATCATCGTCACGATAACGCCGGCAACGAGCCCGGCGGCCGCCATCATGACGATCAGCCAGCGATACTGGACGATGTATAAAAGCAGCTTGAGCGGGTTGAACCCCTCATCCTGGCCCGCATAGTCGCGACCATAGGGACCGTAGTTTTGCGGCACGTCGTAATAGGAGTCCGCGGACAGGGCCTGACCATGTCCGGGTCCGGCAAGTTGGGGCTGCCTGTTGCGATCGAGCATGCGCGAGGTGATCCTGGGGTTGTCCGTGTCTACGGAATGACCGCAATGCGGGCAGCGCTGGAGGCGAGGCCCAGCGCATCCTTCAAATTGTTCATCGCGATTTTCGACTTCGAAGCAAAAACGACGACCACGTCGCCGCCATAGATGCGCGGGTTGCGGTTCTTGCCGGCGCGGATTTCCTCGACATTGTAATTTGCGACCAGCTTGTTTTGGCCGACATTGCGATAGACGAAGACCTTGCCGGCATCACCGACCGGATTGAACCCTCCGGCAAGGGCGATCGCGTCGAGCAAGGAAGCGCTGCTGGACACCGGATAAATGCCGGCCTTGTTGACCTCACCATCGACCGTGATGCGCTGGCCAATCGACTCCTTGACGAAAATCGTCACGTCAGGCGACTGCAAGTACTTTTCACCGTAGGCAGTCTCGATTTCCTTCTCGAGCTGACGAACGGTCTTGCCGGCTGCAGTCATGGTTCCAATCAGCGGAAGCGAAATCTGCCCGCCTGCGTCGACCTGAACTGTTCTGTTCAAATTATCGACCTGAAACACACTGACCTCGAGCACATCGTTGGCGGACAGCGGCTGCTCGCTGCCATTCTGGGTATTCTGCGGCGGCGGAAGATCCTTGACCACCTGCAGCGTACCACCGCCAGAGAGCGCCGATGAAGACGCCGTCGGCTGCAGCGCATCGACAGAACTGGTGGTGGACGTCGATGTCGACGACGTGCTTGCGCAAGCAGATATCGCTAGCGATGCGAGTAAGGCGGGCACGGTGCCCGCACGACTTCTTGCAAGATCGAAAATGCCCATCAAAGAGCCCCGCTCTTGAACAACCGGCCCAATCCGCCAAACCGCCCCGCACTGCTGCCGCCCGACTTTCTCGCGCTTTGCTTTCCGATGGGCACGAGCGGCCGATCCTGCAATATCGCGTCCGGGCGTTTCACTGCCATGTTGTAAGCCTCATCTTCCCCACACCGGTTCGCGATGGCGACAACCGCCTGCGAAAGCCCTGGCCGCCGGCGGCTGGCGCCGTGCGTATCGGAGGCGACAATATCCACCCTGCCCTCATCCAGCAGCTTCTCCGAGTAGTACAGCGCCGTACGTCCAAAGACCCCCGTCACAGAATCAGCCGTGAGCTGAATAAGGCAGCCTAGCGTATTCAACCTCTCGATGACGTCGTAATTCGCCTTGATCCAGGTCAACCGTTCTGGATGAGTGAGGATCGGCACGAAGCCGGCGCCTATGAGACGGGCGGCGAAGTCTTCGAGCCGCGGAGGCAGAATGTGATGTGGCGGCTCGAACAGGAAATAGCGGGATCCGTTCAGAGTGGGCACCGTGCCAAGCCTCAATCGATCGGGAAGATCCGGCGCGAGATGAACATCAGCGCCAACATATAGGGTAAGCGGTATGGCAGCGCGATAAAGCTCCAGTTCCAACGCCTGAACAGCCTCGGCAATGTTTGGCGTGGCGTTCTCATAAACCCCAGGCATCACATGCGGCGTACATGCCATATGCGTTGTACCGTCGGCGACTGCCAGCCGTGCCATCTCCAGCGACATGGCCAAGTCAGGAGAACCGTCATCGAGACCGGGCAGGATATGTGAATGCAGGTCGATCATTGGCGTTTCTGGTTGAGAGGAGGCAAAGCTTCGCCTCGACAAAATAGAAATGCGTCACCCGCATGAAGGCGAATGACGCATTTGACAAATTTACACAAAACAACGGGTGTCGTATCCCGCCTACCGGCTGACCGCGTCGTCGTCATCCTGCAGGCCGATAATAAGGGCGGCGGCACCACCGACGGCGGCGCCGCCCAAGAGAACCGGCAGCATGCCAGGTTCTGAGCTGGCGGGTACGATCGTCGCAGTTGGTGTCTCAAGCGAAACGCACATGCCGCCTTCGATAGGGTCGACCTTGACGGTGGCATTGGCTGGAATATCGAGCGCGCAATTGGTTCCGATAGCCAGCGAAGCAGACGCCTGCGCCCCGGTCATGATGCGAGCGCCCGCATACACCGGCGCCTCGGCATCCACCCCTGCATAGCCGCCGGCCTGGGACATCTGGACATCACCCCGGACCTGCGTAAGCCGACCTATCGCGTCTGCGGACGCCGGCACGGACGCAAGACAGGAACAGGTTTGTTGAGCTACAGCCTCGGGCGCGGCCAACAGGACGCCCCCTGCGACGAATGCAACAAAAGCAAAAGCAGCCCCGAACCGATGGTAACTCATCATTTTTACCCCACCAAAACCTGCAACTCGCCCTGCCGGTACGAATCACACCCACCC
>NZ_RZQP01000001.1:0-94898 GCF_003998165.1 Mesorhizobium sp. M7A.F.Ca.US.007.01.2.1
CTGCCCTACCGGGCATCTCCCCCCTCGAGGGGGGAGATTGGCAGCTTCGCCGTCTCGCCCACCTTACCGTGTAGATGATTTGGCGAAGGCTGTTGAGCGCGTAATCTCCCCCTTGAGGGGGAGATGTCCGGCAGGACAGAGGGGGGGCGCCACGGAACTCGGCGGTGGGGTGCCAAGCACCTAACCACTCACCGCCGGCCTTCTCCCCCTCCACGGCATCTCTTGTTCCAGCTGCGCCGACGCGGCCAGCACCGTCGCCTCGTCGCCATAGCGGCCGACCAGCTGCACGCCGATCGGCACGCCGCCTTTCGACCAGCCGAGCGGCAGCGAGATCGCCGGTTGGCCGGAGATGTTGAAGGGGAAGGCAAACACCGAGTCCGCCCATTTGGCATTGTAGCGGTCGATATCCGTCTCCGACATGTCGTAATAGCCGAGCGGGCGCGGCAGCTGCGTCAGCGTCGGGGTGATGAAGAGATCGTAGGCGCCAAGGTCGCCGACGATGTCGCGGCCGACCTGCCTGAGCTGCTCGACATCGGAGATGTGCCTGGTGCCGCTGGTCGCACGGCCACGCTCGATGATCGCAAAGGTCACCGCCTCGACATCGCCCGGTGTCACCGGCCGCCCCATCACCGTTTCGAGGTAGTCGAAGGTCGCCGCCGTCTGCACGCAGGTCATGTTGGTGTAGGTCTTCCACACAGCATTGGCGTCGAGCGGCATGTCATGCTCCTCGACATGGTGGCCGAGCCGCTCGAGCGTCGCCACGGTCTCCAGCACCGCCGCCTTCACCTCCGGATCGGTCGCGGTGCCGTTGGGCGGCGTGACGGAAAAGCCGATACGCAGCTTCTTCGGCGCCCGTGCCGAGAGGTCAAGCCACGAACCGTCCGGGACCGGCGGCGTGTAGGGGTCGCCCGGCAGCGCGCCGGCGACCGCGTCGAGATAGGCCGCCGTGTCGCGCACCGTGCGCGAGCAGCAGAGGAAGTAGGCGCCGCCATACCAATAGTCGCCGAACGGCGCGAGGCTGACGCGGCCGCGCGACGGCTTCAGGCCGACGATGCCGCAGCAGGAGGCCGGGATGCGGATCGAGCCGGCGCCATCGCTGGCTTCGGCGATCGGCACCATGCGCGAAGCAATCGCCGCGGCCGCTCCGCCGCTGGAGCCGCCGGGCGTGATGCCTTCCTTCCACGGGTTCTTCGTCGCGCCGTAGAGCTTTGGCTCGGTGGTGATCGACCAGCCATTTTCTGGGGCGTTCGACTTGCCGACCAGCACCAGCCCGGCCGCCTTCATGCGGCGAACCACTTCGGTGTCGAAATCGGCGACGACATCTTTCAGGTAGAATGAGGAGTTGGTGTTCGGCGCCCCGGTCCAGGACGATGCCAGCTCCTTGAGCAGGAATGGCACGCCGGCGAAGGGCGCTGATGTGTCGACCGTCTGCGCCTGGGCGCGCGCCATGTCGTAGAGGCGATGGATGACCGCATTGAGCGTCGGGTTGAGCCGATCGACCAGCGTGATCGCCGCTTCCACCAGCTCCGCCGGGGTAACGTCGCCGCGCTTCACCAGCGCCGCAAGGTCCAGCGCGTCGGACTCGGCATAGGTTTTCAGCAGACTGTCGGTGACGGCGGCCATATCTCTCTCCTTCGGCGGATAGCTTGTGTTGATGCTGCTCCTGCGGAGAACTGTATTGGGCATCGGCCCCCTCACCCAGCCTCCGCTTCGCTCGGCTGACCTCTCCCCGAGGGGAGAGGAGACTTGCAGCGCCAGCGCCACCCTCTTCTCCCCAACGGGGAGAAGGTGGCCGCGAAGCGGCCGGATGAGGGGGCTGGCGCGACTTCAGGCCAGGTCGATGGTCCGCCCCAGCGCGATGCTCTGCTCGGCGGCCAGCACGATGCGCAGGCTGTTGACCGCCGCATCCATCTGCTCGGTGAGGTCGAGATCCTCGCGGATGGCGCGCAGAAAGAAGGCCTGCTCGCGATCGCAGAGTTCCTGGTGGCCGGGTTCGTCCTCCATGCTGACGATCTCGTCGGGTTTGGAGAAATTCTTGTCGCCGTCGACAGCGGCATAATGGATCTTCAGCGCATCGGTCTTGGTGTGGCGGTCGATGTCGGCGGAATTCGAAACCTCTGCCAGCTCGGCAACACTGCTTGCCTGCTGGCCGGCGACGATCGACACCGCGCCCTTGGGGCCGACGACGTCCTTCACGAAATAGGCCGTCTCGCTCATCATCGGGCCCCAGCCGGCCTCATACCAGCCGACCGAACCGTCATCGAAGGTGACGTGCAGATGGCCGTAATTCTGCTTGTCGGCTTCCGCCCAGAGCTTGGCGCCGATGCCGTGCACGCGCACCGGCTTGGCGCCGGTCAGCTGGCACATGACGTCGACATAGTGGACGCCGCAATCGACGATCGGGATCAGCGAATCGATCAGGTTCTTGTGCCAGTGCCAGGCGCTGCCGCTGCTCTGCTGGTTGAGGTTGAGCCGCATCACCAGCGGCTTGCCGAGCGTCTTGCCGACCTCGATGAACTTGATCCACGACGGATGCACGCGCAGAATATAGCCGAGCACCAGCTTGCGGTTCTTGGCCCGCGCCGCCGCGACCACCTTCTCGGCATCCTCGTTGTTGGTGGCGAGCGGCTTTTCCATGAACACATGGCAGTTGGCGGCGATTGCCTTCAGCGCGTATTCGGCGTGGGTGTTCGGCCAGCTGTTGATCGAGACGGCGTCCGGTTTTGTTTCCTTCAGCGCCTGGTCGAAATCCTCGTAGAGGGGGTAGCCGGCTAATTCTTCCGGAATCTTCGTGTTGCTCTTGATCGACCGGCTCATGATGCCGACGATCTCGAAACCGTCGAGCCGGTGATAGGCGCTGGCATGCGACGCACCCATATTGCCGAGACCCACCACCAGCACTTTCACCTTGTCGGACACCGCTACCTCCCAAATTCTTGATTGAATAATATGCGGCGATCGGTTGCCGCTCGCATGTCTATCCGGGACAACCACCTCAGGTCAGCGCCGCCGCTCATTGCCTGCCCTTTCCTCTCCCCCGTCGATCGGGGGAGAGGTGTCGAGCGAAGCTCGACGGAGTGGGGGTCGACCCTCGCGCCCGCTTGAGGTCTCTTGCTCGTCAGATTGTGCCTGTCTTGCGGTGACTGCGCGTTTGACGAACGCCTTCCCCCACTCCGTCGCCGCTTCGCGGCGCCACCTCTCCCCCCTCCGGAGGGAGAGGAAAGGAGCCAAGGCAGGGTAATGGAGGGCGGCGCCGACATGACCCGTTGCGCAGCCCTACTTCACCGCCGAATCGAACAGATGCGCCTTGATCTTCTCGACATCGAGCGCGGCAAAACCTTCCGGCAGCTTGACGCCGTCGGCATCGGCCTTGACCTTGGCCTTGTCGAAATCATTGGCCGGGCCGATCAGATCGTTGGTGCAGACATCCTCGGCCTTCACCGGGGCGGTGATCTGGCCGATCTTGTGGATTTCGTCGAAGAAGCCCTGCCAGCTCGCCATGTCGTGCGAGCCCCAGCCGCCGCGCTTGTCCATGTCGCCGCGGAAAACGTTGATCTGCTGCAGGATCGAGGTGGTGCCGAGCTCCGGCCCGAGATTCTTGGCCAGCGTCGGGAACTGCTCGAACACCGCTTCGACCGCCGCGCGTGGATTCTGGTAGCCGAATTCGAGGCCCATCGCCCAGCCGCGCAGGTACTTTTCCAAAAACGCCTTGCGGTCGGGATCCTCGAGATCGGCGGCACGCACGACGAAGGTGTTGGCCGGCAGCTTCGAATTCTGCACGCCGAGCCAGTATTCGAAGTCGAGCCCCTTGGCGATCCATTCGGCGCGCAGCCCTTCCCACGACAGGGCGGCGTCGCCCTGGCCGCCGGCCAGCGCCGTTCCCCAGGTCGGCCAGCCGGCCTCGACATATTTCACCTTCTTGATGTCGACGCCCTGCGCGGCCAGCAGCGGGTCGGTGATCGACTGCCAGGCGGCGGAGCCGAGCAGGATGGTCTTGCCTTCCAGCTTCTTCAGGTCGTTCGATCCCTCGCCCTTGCGGAAGGCGATGCTGAACGTGTCGCGCGCGCCCATATGGAACACCGACTTCAGCTTCATGCCGTTCTGGATGGCGAAGGAGAACACGCCGGGCGACGGGAAGCCCATATCGGCCTGGCCGACATCGACGAACTTCACCGTCGCGGTGCCGTCCGATGGTCCCGGCTGCATGTCGGTGTCCAGCCCGTCGAAATAGCCGGCCTTCTTGGCCGCCCAGTAGGGATAGTCGTCGAGCACTTCGAGCGTGCCGCGCGGCGAGATCCAGGTGAATTTTCCGTAGGGTTCGGCCCTGGCCTTCAGGCCGGTGGCGCCAAGCGCCGTCGCCGTCACCAGCCCGGCGCCGGTGACCTGCAGGAAGTAGCGGCGGCTGATCCCCGCCGGGTTGATCGAGTTCTCTTTGGTCATGGCATTCCCCTTCTTTGTTTGATGTCAGTCTCTTGCCGCCCGCCTCCCGGGCGCCGTCATATCCCTGTGTTCAAGCCTCCCAGCTCGCCCATTTCTTGCCGATCAGGAAGAACAGCACGTAGATCAGGATGCCGAGCGTCGACAGGATCAGCACCACCGCGAAGAACTGCGGCATCTGGATCATCGACGAATAGGTGGTCAGCCGGTTGCCGAGGCCGAAACCGCCGCCGACCATTTCCGCGCCGACCGCGGTCAGCAGGCCGAAGATGGCGCCGATCATCAGCCCGACCAGGATCATCGGCAGCGCCATTGGCGCGCGGATCTTCCAGAAGATCTGCAAGGTGCTGGCGCCATAGGAACGCGCCAGCGCGATCTTGGCGCTGTCGACGCGGCGAAAGCCGGTGGCGGCGTTGATCATCACCATCGGCCCGGCGGCCAGCGCCACTGCGATGATGCGCGGCGTGTAGCCGAAGCCGAAGCGCAGGATGAGCAGCGGCACCAGCGCCAGCATCGGCGTGGTGACCAGCAGCAAAATGTAAGGCGCGACGATTTTCTCGGCGAACGGGAACTGGGTGATGACGGCGGCCAGCACCAGCCCGACGACGGCGCCGATGGCAAAACCGGACACCAGCTCGACCAGCGTGTAGCCGAGATGCGGCGCGATCAGCGGGAACTCGTCGAACAGCGCATAGGCGATCGAGCTTGGCGGCGGCATGATGTAGAGCGGCACATGGAACAGCCGCAGCGCCAGTTCGATGCCGCCGATGATGACGACGGCGACGGCGACGATGGCCGCCACTTCCTTGCCCGACTTGATGCCGGGACCGCTGGCGAAGGCCGACAAATTGGTCAGGCTGACATCGTGACCGTCACCCGACTTGGCGCCCGACTTGGACTTGGAGAATTCCGGAATGGCGTCGCTCACGGCCTGATCCTCACGATCTCGGCGCTGGTGCGCTCCTGTTCCGGCGGCTTCGGCCTGGCGCGCTCGCCGACGATGTCCATCTTGATCCGGTTGGTGAGGTCGAACACCTCCTTCGTCGCCATGATCTCCAGCGAGCGTGGCCGCGCGAACGGCACGCGGTATTCCCTGGCGACACGTCCCGGCCGCGCGCTCAGCACCACCACCCGGTCCGAGAGAAAAATCGCTTCCTCGATGCTGTGGGTGATGAAGACGATGGTGGTCTTGGTGTCGAGCCAGATCTCCTCGACCAGCCGATTCATCTCCTCGCGCGTAAAGCTATCGAGCGCGCCGAACGGCTCGTCCATCAAAAGCACCGAGGGCTTCAGCGCCAGCGCCCGCACGATCGCGGCGCGCTGCTGCATGCCGCCCGAAAGCTCGCGCGGGAACTTGCCGCCGAAGCCGTCGAGCCCGACCCGGTTGAGCAGATGCGCGATCCAGGCGCGATCCGGCTTCTCGCCCTTGATCTCGAAGGGAAAGCGAATGTTGGCGTCGAGATTGCGCCAGGGCAGCAGGTTCGCTTCCTGGAAGACGATGCCGATATCGGGATGCGGCCCGGTGATCGCTTTGCCATCGAGCCGGATTTCGCCGCTGGTCAGGCCATGCAGGCCCGACATCGACCACAAAAGCGTGGTCTTGCCGCAGCCGGACGGGCCGACGATCGAGACGATTTCATTGGCGCGGACATCGAGGCTGCAGCGGTCCAGCGCCAGCAGGTCGCCGGACGCCGTGTGATAGATCTTGGTCGCTGCCTGCACGCCAAGCTTCGGCTTTTTTGCATCGCCCGTGTTCATCTGCCCCCCGGGAAGATTGCGCGATGATCCATTGGCTCATCCCCAGCGAAAATCAGTCTGTAACTATCCTACTTTCCTGTCAAGCACCGACGATAGCGGCCGTATCACGAAAATCGATTAGTATACCTATCATCTTGTTTTACCGTCGGTTTTACGGCCTTGAAATGCATGTTGCTTTCCTACATACTTCGGAACTGACACGGACCGGAGAGGAACGGAGGAAGGTGAGCTTTCCCCAACGACACGCTGCGGTTGCGATCCGGTCGGGCACGTGGAGCCAGG
Source organism: Mesorhizobium sp. M7A.F.Ca.US.007.01.2.1 (assembly GCF_003998165.1). Classification (NCBI taxonomy): domain Bacteria; kingdom Pseudomonadati; phylum Pseudomonadota; class Alphaproteobacteria; order Hyphomicrobiales; family Phyllobacteriaceae; genus Mesorhizobium; species Mesorhizobium sp. M7A.F.Ca.US.007.01.2.1. The sequence goes on from NZ_RZQP01000001.1 coordinate 6,478, forward strand.
GCGTGCAAACATGCTAAGACGACAGCCTCGCAACCCAGGGAAAGACCAGGACCCCATGACCGACGCTGGCAGCCAGGACGAGCCTGTTCCAGGCCCCGATACCGAGGGACGCGATCCTGTCCGGCGCATCCCCGACATCATCTCGCTGGTCAAGGATTCCTACAGCGAATTGCGCCCGGCCGAACGGCGTGTCGCCGATGTCGTTCTCGACGACGTCAAATATGCCGTCGACGCCTCCAACGCCGCCCTTGCCCAGCGCGCCGGGGTCAGCGAACCGACGGTGACCCGGTTCTGCCGCGCCATCGGCTGCGAGGGCGTGCGCGATTTCAAGCTGAAGCTGGCGCAGAGCCTCGTCGTCGGCGCACTCTACCTGGCCAAGTCGCCTTCCGTCAGCAATGACAATGGCATGCCGTTCTGGAACGCCGTGTTCGGCGAGGCGCGCCGGGCGCTGCAGGAGGCCGAGCGGCAGCTCGACCCGGCCCAGCTGCAGAAAGCCGCCGAGCTGATCGCCAAGGCGCGCCAGGTCACGGTCTTCGGCCTCGGCGGCAGCTCCTCGGCGCTGGCGCAGGAAACCCAATACCGGCTGTTCCGCTACGGCATAACAGTCAGCGCCCAGTGCGATCCCTATCTGATGCGCATGACCGCCTCGACGCTCAAGCCCGGCGATCTGGTGATCGCCATTTCGGCGACGGGACGCACCCGCGAGGTGATCGAGGCCGTGGAACTCGCCAAGCATTACCGCGCCAATGCGATCGCCGTGACCGCGCCCGACACCGAGCTCGCCCGCACCTGCGACGTCAGGCTGACGGTGGCGGTGCCGGAATATCCCGACACGCTGAAGCCGACGGCATCGCGCTTCGCCTTTCTGGCGGCGATCGACCTGCTGGCGGTGGCCTCCGCCTACAAGCTCGACGGCTCGGCCCGCGAGACGGTGCGCCGCATCAAATACAACGCCCAGATCCACCGCACCGGCAAGGAGATGGAGCCGCTCGGAGACTAGGGCTGCGCTTTTCCTTCTCCCCTTGTGGGAGAAGGTGGATCGGCGCGTAGCGCCGAGACGGTTGAGGGGTGGGTGACGGAGTGCCGTCGGCGCCAAGCTGGAGCACCCCTCATCCGACCTCACTTCGTGAGGCCACCTTCTCCCACAGGGGGAGAAGGGAAGACCGGACATGAAACGAAAGAGGGAAAGAAATGCTCGAAATAGCACCGACGAAACAGGCAGCCGCATGGCTCGAATCCCTGGCGCAGGCGCTCGCAGCCGGCGACGCTGCGGCGGCGAGCAACCTCTTCGTCGACGATTGCTACTGGCGCGATCTCCTGACCTTCACCTGGAACATCACCACCATGGAAGGCCGCGCGGCGATCGCCGACATGCTGGCGACGACGCTGGCGACGGCCAAGCCGAGCGCGTGGCGGCTGACCGGCGAGGCGACCTCGGACGACGGCACCATCGAGGCCTGGTTCAGCTTCGAAACCGTGGTGGCCAGGGGGGAGGGCATCATGCGGCTGCGCGACGGCCGCTGCCGGACATTGTTCACGGCGATGGCCGACCTCAAGGGCTTCGAGGAGCGCAAGGGCGCGGCGCGGCCGCTCGGCGTGCGCCACAAGGCCGATCCCCAGCGCGAGACCTGGTCGGAGGCGCGGGCGCGCGAGACACGCGAACTCGGCACTGATGAACAGCCCTATTGCCTGGTCATCGGCGGCGGCCAGGGCGGCATCATGCTGGGGGCGCGACTGCGCCAGCTCGGCGTGCCGGCCATCGTCATCGAGAAGAATGCCAGGCCGGGTGACTCCTGGCGCAACCGCTACCGCACGCTCGTGCTGCACGATCCGGTCTGGTACGACCATCTGCCCTACATTCCCTTCCCCGAAAACTGGCCGGTGTTCACGCCCAAGGACAAGATGGGCGACTGGCTGGAAATGTATACGCGCGTCATGGAGCTCAACTACTGGGTCGCCACCAAATGCCTCAGCGCCAGCTATGACGAGGCCGAAAAAGTCTGGACCGTGGTCGTCGACCGCGTCGGCCGGCAGATCACGCTGAAGCCCAAGCACATCGTCTTCGCCACCGGCGCCTACGGCCCGCCGCGGCGGATCGATCTGCCGGGCGCCGGCCGGTTCAAGGGCGAGCTGCTGCACTCCAGCCAGTATGCCAGCGGCGACAAATTCCGCGGCAGGAAAGTCGCCGTCATTGGCGCTGCAAGCTCCGGCCACGATGTCTGCGTCGACCTCTGGGAGAGCGGCGCCGAGGTCACCATGATCCAGCGTTCGCCGACGACAGTGGTCAAGTCGGACACGCTGATGGAAGTCGGCTTCGAGATCTTCTCGGAAGACGCACTGGCGCGCGGCATCACCACCGAGAAGGCCGACATGATCGTCGCCTCGACGCCGTTCGCGCTGGTGCCCAAAGGCCAGCGGGCGCTTTACGAGGTGATCAAGGCGCGCGACGCGGCCTTCTACGACCGCTTGCGCGCCGCCGGCTTCGCCATCGATTTCGGCGACGACGAGACCGGCCTTCTGATGAAGGCCTACCGCACCGGCTCCGGCTACTACATCGATGTCGGCGCCTCCGACCTGATCATCGACGGCAAGATCGGCATCCGCAGCGGCGTCGCCATCAAGTCGCTGACCCCGAGCGGCATCCTGTTCGAGGACGGCAGTGAACTCGCCGCCGACGCCATCATCGCCTGCACCGGCTATCAGTCGATGAACGAGAATGTCGCCGCGATCGTCTCGCGCGAAGTCGCCGACAAGGTCGGCCCGTGCTGGGGCCTTGGCTCCGGCGTCAAGGGCGACCCCGGCCCCTGGCAAGGCGAGCTGCGCAACATGTGGAAGCCGACCGCCCAGGAAGCGCTCTGGTTCCACGGCGGCAATCTGGCGCTGTCGCGCTTCTATTCGAAATATGTGGCGCTGCAGATCAAGGCGCGGATGGAAGGCATCGAGACGCCGGTTTACGGGGCGGTGAGCAACGCCGGGTAAAGTCGACCCCCACTCCGTCGAGCTTCGCTCGCCGGAGTGGGGGAAGCCGTTCGCCAAACGCGCAGCCGCCCCAAGACAGGCACAAGCTGGCGAGATCAGCTAGTCGTGCCGATGCCCAAAGTGCCTCGCCGCAACCTCGACATGGGTATGCGCGGCATGCGCCACAAACCGCTCAGTCTCGCTGACATCGTTGACCGCTTCGTTCGGCCACCAGGTGCCGCCGATAACGATGCCTTCGCACACCAGCCTCTGGTCGGCGACCAATGACGCGCCGACCGCGTCGACGAAGGTGAAGCGGCCCGGGCCCTGACGGAGCACGGCGACGTCGCCGACCGTGCCGACGGCCAGTGTGCCCAGGTCAGGCCGCGCGATCGCCTGCGCCGGCGCTTGCGTGGCGGCGCGCAGGACCTCGACCAGCGGCATGCCGAGCGCCAGGAGCTTCGACATGCAGACGAGGATGTCGAAGGCGGGACCGTCGACGCAGTAGAGATGCACGTCGCTCGAGATCACGTCGGGCGCCAGCCCTTCTTCGAGCATGGCGCGGGCGACGGCGAAATCGAACGAGCCCATGCCGTGGCCGATGTCGAAGATGACGCCGCGCTCGCGCGCCAGCCGCATGTCGGGCCGCACCGCGCCGGAAGCGAACACCGGCGCATTCGGGAAAGGCCGGAAGCAATGGGTGAGAATGTCGCCCTTGCGCAGGCGCGGCAGCACTTCCGAGCGGCCGGGCGGCGGTTCGTCGATATGCGCCATCAGCGGCAGGCCGGCCTGGTCGGCGGCCTCCAGCGCCAGATCCACCGGCGCGATGCCGCTGGTGCCGCCGGCATGCTTGCCCGAGCGAACCTTTACGCCGACCACGACATCGCGGTGCTCGCGCACCGCAGCCACAACCTCGCGCGGTTCGCAGAGCCTGAGATCGCTGCACTCGCCCACCGACACCGTCTGCGAGAAGCCGAAAATGCCGGCAAAGGAAATGTTGACATAGGCCAGGATGCGAACCTTCGAGCGCTCCATGACATGGCGGCGGAAGCCGAGGAAATTGCCGGCGCCCGCACTGCCGGCATCGATGAAGGTGGTGGTGCCGCTCTTGGCGGCCAGCCGGTCGGCATCGACGCCAAGCGACGTGCCGCCCCAATAGACGTGGCTGTGCAGGTCGACCAGGCCCGGCGTGACGATGCAGCCGGCGGCATCGACGATCTGCGCGGCGCTGTCCGCCGGGATATCGGCGTCGACCGCGGCAACGCGGCCATTGGCGATGGCGACATCGCGCAGCGCGTCGAGGCCAGCGGCCGGATCGATCAGCCGTCCGCCCTTCAGCAGGAGGTCGAATTGCATGGGGTAACCTCCGCTCGTTGCTTTGCTTACAGAGGCCGATAGGCGACCGCCTCGACCTCGATCTTGATATCGATCATCAGCCGCGATTCGACCGTGGTGCGGGCCGGCGGGTTCTTCGGAAAGTGCCTGGCATAGACCGCGTTGAAGGCGCCGAAATCGCGCGCGTCTTCCAGCCACACGGTGGTCTTCACCACATCGTCCATGGTGCAGCCGGCCAGCGCCAGCGCGGCCTTGACGTTGGCGAGCACCTGCTCGGTCTGTTCCGATATGCCGCCCTTGACCACGATGCCGTCGCTGCCGATGGGAACCTGGCCCGAGACATAGACGAGATCGCCTGCCCGCACGGCGGGCGACAGCGGCACATGCGACGTTCCAAAACACTGTTTCGGCAAGGGACAAGCCTCCTCTGATGACAGGACGGGGTGCCATTGCAGCGCCCGCTTCGATCGACATTTACGCCGATCCGGCCGATCCTCATAGGGGCCTTGTTGGAAAGCAACATTCTTGGAAATCTGCGTTGCTTTATTACAAGAGCCCTTGCATCGTACGCGCTGACGGGCGGCTTGGAAGCTGCACCGCACAGACGCATTTGCCAGAGCGGAGACACCAGCAATGACCTACGACAAGAACCCGTTTCCATCAGGCGATGCCGATCGCCACGCGCTCTGGGAAATGCTGGTGCGGCGCGACATCGACGCTTTCATCGGCCAGGACTGGGCTATGGTCGAGGATGATTTCGTCGCCGAGAGCTTCTTCGGCATGCATGCGCATTTCCTGCACAACGCCGACGCCTGGCGGCTGCAGTTTCCAAGGCTCGAAGTCTATCGCGACGAATGGCTGCGCCAGGCCGAAGAGACGGCGGCGACCAAATTCGCCGAGCCGCTGCGCGAGGCGCTGTTTCGCGTCACCAACATGCGAGACATCGACGTCGACGGCGACCGCGCCGTGCTGCACAAGAAATTCGACGGCTCGGTCGCCAAGGCGGACGGCAGCGTCGACCGGCTGAAATGGCAGACGCTGTATTTCTGCACCAAGGTCGGCGGAAGCTGGAAGATATCAGGCTTCGTCGGCTACATGCCGCATCCGCTCGGCAGCTAGAGCCAGCTGATCAGTAGAGCGTGACGAAGGCCGGAAACAGCATGCCGGTCGCCCGGAAATGCTCGACCAGTTCGATGGCCGGGAAGATGGCGAGGAAATAGAGCCCGTCGAAAAACGTGCGCTTCAAAGCCCGCGTCGAGAACTGCAGTTCGTCATCGTCGCGGTAGAGCAGCGGGTTTGGCCAGAACCGGGGCGTGCTCTTGGTGTAGGCAAGATAGGCTGGGCCGAACTTGCCGAGCAGAAATTCGGCTTCCTTGCGCGCCGTGACGCGAAAGATGAAAAAGCTGGCAAGGCCCAGCGCCACGGCCGTCATCAGCGAGCCGTAGAGCAATCCAATGCCGACCGCACCGACCGTCGAGAAGAAATAGAGCGGGTTCTGCGTGGTCGAGAACGGTCCCGTCGAGACCAGTTCCTCGTTCTTCTTGCCGCCGACATAGAGAATGCTCCACAGCCGCCCGACGACACAGACGAGCACCAGGCAAAAGCCGAAGAATTCGAGCGTTTCGTGCCCGTCGGAGCCCTCGCTCAGCCCCGGCTTGGTGAGAAACAGCAGCAACACCGCCAGCGCCGCCGCAACCCGCACGAAGATCAGGCGCTTGCGCTGGTCGAAGGCCTGGGAAACCGGCTTGAGGGTAGCGTAGGTCATTTGGTGTTTCCTGGGGCACTGACGGGTGCCCGTGAGCAATGGGCATGACATTGATGGCGGATGAAAGGCGCACGCCCTCTATCGGCGCAGCGCCGGGCGTTCGTAAAGGACTTTGCGCGGCCCACGCCCATTCTTACGAATTTGTATGCCGCCGGACAGGCCGGCGTGAACTCGTTTGCTTACGCTGCGCGGATCGCCACCGCCGCAACCGTCGACCTCAGGACTTCAGCCATGCTCGCGCCCAACAGGCAACAACCCGCCCCACCGAGCCACAACAGGGTTCCCGACGTCACTCTCGACTTCTGGGTGATCAAGTTGATGGCGGTCACCACCGGCGAGACCGCCGCGGACTATCTTGCCGACACGATCGGACTTGGGCTGACCGTCACCTCGCTGATCATGACCGGCATCCTGATCGCTGCCCTCGTCCTGCAGTTTGCGCAGAAGCGTTACGTGCCGTGGGCCTACTGGCTGGCGGTGGTGCTGATCAGCATCGTCGGCACCCTGGTGACGGACAATCTCGTCGACACTTTCGGCGTGCGCCTGCAGACCACGACCATCGCCTTCTCGGTTGCGCTCGCCGCGACATTCGCGGTCTGGTACGCCAGCGAACGGACGCTGTCGATCCACACCATCTTCACCACCAGGCGCGAAATCTTCTACTGGCTGGCGATCCTCTTGACCTTCGCGCTCGGCACCGCCGGCGGCGATCTCGTCGCCGAAAGCTTCGACATGGGCTACCTCACCACAGGCCTGCTGTTCGGCGGCGCCATCGCGCTCATCGTGCTGGCCTACTGGCTGCTCAATCTCGACGGCATCCTGGCCTTCTGGCTCGCCTATATCCTGACGCGGCCGCTCGGCGCCTCCTTCGGCGACCTGCTGTCGCGGTCGGCCAGGCATGGCGGCCTGGGCTTCGGCACCATCTTCACCAGCCTGCTCTTCCTCGGCTGTATCATTGCGCTCGTCCTGCACATGACCCTGAAGGGGACAACCGACGAAGCCGATGAACTGTTGCTGGACCTGGACTAGGTGCAGGGCGGATGCGCTAGCATTGACAATTGCCGAAAACCCCACCGCTTCGGCCAATCGTGAACGTTCTAGCGCCACCATGCCTGCGCCTTCGTGACATCCTAGGAACAAGCCCGTGCCGGTGATAGCCTCTCCATCTCGGCAACGGACCGGACCTTTCATGCGACTGCTTCTCGTCGAGGACGACCACAGGACGGCCGACTATATCGTCAGGGGACTGACCGAGGCCGGCCATGTCTGCGATCTCCTGCGCAACGGCCATGACGGGCTGTTCGCGGCGACCCGGGGCAAATACGACGTGATCGTCGCCGATCGGATGATCCCCGGTCTCGACGGCCTGTCGATGGTCAAGGCGGTGCGGGCCGCCGGCGTACGCACGCCGGCGATCTTCCTCACCTCCGTCGGCGGCATCGACGACCGCGTCGAGGGGCTCGAGGCAGGCGGCGACGACTATCTGGTCAAGCCCTTCGCCTTTTCCGAACTCCTCGCCCGCATCAATGCGCTTGGCCGGAGGCCGGCGGCGCAGGAGCAGAAAACCGTCCTGCGGGTCGCCGACCTCGAAATGGACCTGATCATGCGCCGCGTCACGAGGCGGGGCCAGCCGATCGACCTGCAGCCGCGGGAGTTCAGCCTGCTGGAAGTGCTGATGCGCGGCGAAGGCCGCGTCATCACCCGCACCATGCTTCTGGAGCGGGTCTGGGATTTTCATTTCGATCCCAGGACCAGCGTCGTCGAGACCCATATCAGCCGGCTGCGGGCCAAGGTCGACAAGCCCTTCGAAACCCAGCTCATCCACACCGTCCGCAACACCGGCTACAGCCTGCACGCGCCATGAGCGGAACCTGGTCCCGCCTGCTGCGCAGCACACCATTCCGGCTTGCCCTGACCTTCGCCTTCCTGTTCGTGCTGGCCTTCGTCCTGTCTGGCGCCATCGTCTACCAGATGATGAGCGCCGATCTTGCCGAGCGGCTCGACGACACCATCAAGGAAACCTACGCGGTCGTCGCCGCGACCTATGCCGAGAACGATCTCAAGGAGCTGGTTGAGACCGTCGGCAGCCACTCCCTGCGCAGCCTCAAGAAGGAGCAGCTGTTTTCGTTGACCGACGCAACGGGCAATCGCCTGGCCGGCAACTTCACCGCGGCAGGGCTTCCCGACGGCTTCTCGATGTTCGACACCGAAATGCCCGGCGTGCCGCCCGGCGCCGAGTACCGCGCCTATTCCGGCCCGGTCGGCGGCAACACGCTGACCGTCGCCTTCAGCCTTTCCGAGACGGAGGAGCTGGAGAGGATCGTGCTGATGAGCTTTGGCTGGGGAACCCTGATCATCACCGGGCTGGCGGTCGCCGGCGGCGCCCTGCTCGCCTCGCGCGTCCAGCGCCGTCTCGACGGCATCGCCGCCACCATGGTGGATGTCTCGCATGGACGGCTGGACACCCGCATTCCGCTGACCGGCAAGGGCGACGACATCGACATCGTCTCCAGCCAGGTCAATGCCGCGCTCGACCGCCTGTCGGCGCTGGTCGAAGGCATGAAACAGGTCAGCGCCAACATCGCCCACGATCTGAAGACGCCGCTCAACCGGTTGCAGATGATCCTCGACACCGCGTCGGAAAAGAACCTGTCGGGCCGGAAAATCGCCGCTGAACTGGCGGAGGCGCATGCCGAGAGCCTGCAGATCAACGAGACCTTCGATGCCCTGCTGCGCATCGCGCAGATCGAGGCCGGCGCCCGCCGGGCGCGGTTCACCGATGTCGATCTGGGCGAGGTGCTGCAAACCATCGCCGAGATCTATGCCGATGTTGCCGAGGACGACGGAAAGTCGCTGTCGTTGGCGCAACCACAGGAAACGACGGACCGGATCCATGGCGATCGCGAGCTGCTGACGCAGATGTTCGCCAATCTGGTCGAGAACGCGTTGCGCCATTGTCCATCGGGCACGACGATAAAGCTGTCGGTGGCGCGCCAGGGCGAACGCGTCGTTGCGGGCGTCGCCGACAACGGTCCCGGCATTCCGGCGGAAGAGCGCGAGAAAGTGTTCCAGCGGCTCTACCGGCTGGACCACAGCCGCTCGACATCAGGCAGCGGCCTCGGGCTCAGCCTTGTCCGGGCCATAGCCGATCTGCACGGCGCATCGATCACGCTCGAGGATTGCCGACCGGGACTTGCGGTGGTGGTGCGTTTTCCGCTGGCTACGGATTAGCCGGCGAAACGGCTGGTGCTGTTCAAGCCCAGCTTGGGTTGAGAGGTCCCCTCACCTATCTATCCGCGTCGACAGGATGATCGACGACAGCGTCCGCTCGACTCCATCCATGGCGCCGATCTGGTCGAGCAGCATGTCGAGGTCGCGGATCGATGGGGCGTCGACGATGACGATCATGTCGAAATTGCCGCTGACCGAATGCAGCGTCCTGACCGTCGCCAAACCGCGCAGGCCGCGCACCACCTTGTCGGCAAGCTTGGGCGTCACGGTGAGCAGCACATGCGCCCGCACCAGCCCCTGCTCATAATCCGGCGCCAGCCGCACGCCGTAGCCTGATATGATGCCGCGCTGCTCCAGCCGTTCGATCCGGCTCTGCACGGTTGTCCGCGAGACGCCAAGCCGCCGCGCCAGCTCGGCGGTCGAGGCGCGCGCATTCTCGCGCAGCAGCGAAAGCAGGGTCTGTTCGGCATCGCTGAGCATTTCGACGATTCTTCTCGGCGGACTGACCAATCAATGGGTTCGTTTCGTACAGAACCACGCTTCCTTTCGACGGGCAAGCTGCGAATCTGTGCTCACAACCAGTGAGGGATTTGTCATGAAGAAAATTGTCGTTGTCGGCGCCGGCAAGATCGGCTCGACCATTGCCGAGATGCTCGCCGCCACGGGAGATTATCAGGTCACGCTCGTCGACCGCTCGGCAGCACAGCTCACTGCTGCCGAAGTCCCGGCCACGGTTGCGACGCTGGAGCTCGACATCGAAGCGTCCGGCACGCTTGAAGCCGCACTCGCCGGCAAATTCGCGGTGCTCAGCGCCGCTCCCTTCCATCTGACCACCCGCATCGCCGAGGCGGCCGCCAGTGCCGGCGTGCACTATCTCGACCTGACCGAGGACGTCGTCTCGACCCGCCGCGTCAAGGAACTGGCGCGTTCGGGCAGAAGCGCCTTCATTCCGCAATGCGGCCTGGCGCCGGGCTTCATCTCGATCGTCGCCAACGATCTCGCCAGCCGGTTCGATTCGCTGGAGAGCGTGCGCATGCGCGTCGGCGCTTTGCCGCAATATCCCTCCAATGCGCTGAACTACAATCTGACCTGGAGCACCGACGGCGTCATCAACGAATATTGCGAGCCCTGCGAGGCGATCGTCGAGGGCGAGCTGGTCGAGGTGCCGCCACTGGAGGAGCGCGAGGAGTTCTCGCTCGACGGCGTCACCTACGAGGCATTCAACACCTCCGGCGGGCTCGGCACGCTGGCCGAGACGCTGAAGGGCAAGGTGCGCACGCTCAACTACCGCACCATCCGCTACCCCGGCCACGCCGCGATCATGAAGGCGCTGCTCAACGACCTCGGCCTGCGCCATCGCCGCGACGTGCTGAAGGACATTTTTGAAAGCGCCCTGCCGGCGACATTGCAGGACGTCGTCATCGTCTTCGTCACCGTCTCCGGCCGCAAGAACGGCCGCCTGCTGCAGGAGACCTACGCCAACAAGGTCTATTCCCAGCGTATCGGCCAGGTGGTGCGCAGCGCCATCCAGATCACCACGGCGTCCGGCATCTGCGCCGTGCTCGACATGCTGGCCGACGGCAGCCTGCCGGCGACCGGCTTCATCAAGCAGGAAGACATCGCGCTGGACGCGTTTCTAGCCAACCGTTTTGGCCGCGCCTATGCCCAGCACGAAATGGTGAGTCGGCTGGCGGGGTGAAGCGCATAATCTCCCGCTTGAGGGGGAGATTAGCATCGAGCTATTTCCGCAAGACCATCGGCCGCCCAAGCAGAAACCGGACAAAATTGCCGGCGTTGCGCGAGGCCTTGGCCGAAGTCTGCGGCATCTGCTTTTGCGTAGTCTCTTTTCGAGCCGGCGCGCGCGCATTTGTCTCGGCACCGGGCCGGCCCACGGTGAAAGCCGGCTCGGCGACCGGCTTGCCGCGCAAGACATTGGCTGCATTGTTGTCATGAATGACGATGCACCATTGAGCCTCCTTCGAGGCCGCCCCGACAGTGTTGAAACGCGTCGCCATCTTCGTGTGCTCGTCGCAATAGACCCCGTTCATGGACGGTGATCGCTTCTCGACCAGAGTGCCGAAGGCCGACGTTGGATATTCGTGCTGCGTGTAGTGGTTGGTTGCCGCATCGAAATTCTGGCCGTGCGGAAAGGCGATATAGAGCGGTTGCTGGTTCACCTCGCCCTTGGCGATTTCCCGGCGCGCGTAGAAATCGACACGCTCCATGAAGGTCGGCGCCAGCGCGTCATCGCTGTCGAGCCGAGTCAGCGAAACAAATTCGGCATCCGTGTCGCTTTGGACAAACGCATTGAAGGCGACATTGCAGTTCTCGCCGGCCTTGATGAGAACCGGCCTGACATCAATCCCGGCCGCGCAGGCGCAGACGATCCGGATGTAGTTCTCATGTGTTTCGGAATCGAACGCAATCAGGACCGTAAAGTCCTTCTGCGACTGGCGCTCGAGCGACGGCGCGCAATAGGTGTCGAACAGCGCCAGCCGCTCGACCAGCCACACCGGGTCGAGATTGGCTCTGCCGTGTCCATTCCATTGGCTCGGCATGAAGCCGGTGGCGGTGTTGTAGCGAATCGCCACGTATTTCTTCAGGTCGGTGCTCATGGGAGGAGACTAGAGCATGATCCCGAAGGGTGGAATCCGGTTCTCGGAAAACATGGTACGCGGCACTTTCCCGCCAATCGCTTTGGTCGCGCCTAGATGAGCGGCTGGCGAGTTGATCGATGGGCTGGCGAGGGAAGGAAGAGAGCTGGCTCGAACAGGTTCGCCCCTTTCCTCTAAATATGCAGCGCGTGTCCCAGCGCCTTCAGCGCCGCTTCCTGGAACCCTTCGCCCTGCGTCGGATGGGCATGGATGGTGCCGGCGATGTCCTCCAGCCGCGCGCCCATCTCCAGCGCCAGCCCAAACGCCGCCGCCAGTTCCGACACACCCTGCCCGACCGCCTGGATGCCGAGCACCAGATGGTTGTCGGCGCGGGCCAAGACGCGGACAAAGCCGTCCTCGCCCAGCTTCGTCATCGCCCGGCCGTTGGCCGCGAACGGGAACATGCCGATCTTGATCTCGCCGCCGAGCGCCTTGGCTTCTTCCGGCGAAAGACCAGCGGTCACCAGTTCGGGATCGGTGAAGCAAACGGCGGGTATCGAACGCTTGTCCCAGCTGCGTTTGTGGCCGGCAACGATCTCGGCGACCATCTCGCCCTGCGCCATCGCCCGGTGCGCCAGCATCGGCTCGCCGGTGACGTCGCCAATGGCGAAGATGCCGCGCATCGAGGTACGGCACTGGTCGTCGATGCGGATGAATTTGCCGGCCATGTCGAGGTCGATCTGCTCGAGCCCCCAGCCCTCGGTCACCGGCTTGCGCCCGACCGTGACCAGGATTTTTTCGGCGGCGACCTTGGCGCTTTTGCCGTCCGCCGTCTCGACCAGCAACGCGTCACCCTTGGTTGAAAGCCCCTTGGCCTTGGCGCCCAGCATCACCTCGACGCCGAGCGCGGTGAGCCGCTTGACCACCGGCCGGGTCAGCTCCGCATCATACTGCGCCAGCACGCGCGGCAAGGCCTCGATCACGGTCACCTCAGCGCCCATCTTGGCAAATGCCATGCCGAGTTCCAGCCCAATATAGCCGCCACCGACGACCGCGAGCTTTTTCGGCACTTCGCTGAGCGCCAGTGCCTCGGTTGACGAAATCACCGACCCGCCAAACGGCAAGAACGGCAACTCGACCGGCGCCGAGCCGGTGGCGATCACGATGGTTTCAGCACGGATCACTTGGCTACCCGTCTCGGTCTCGACCGCGACCGTCTTGCCGTCGCGAAAGCTCGCCCAGCCATGCACGGTTTTCACGCCTGCCTTCTTGAGCAGGCCGGCGACGCCACTGTTGAGCCGGCTGACGATGCCGTCCTTCCAGGCGACGGTCCGGGCAAGATCGAGCGTCGGCGCGGTGACCGAAATGCCGAGCGGGCTCTTGCCGCCCGCCATGTGCGACACCTTCTCGAACTCCTCCGCCGCATGGATCAGCGCCTTGGACGGGATGCAGCCGACATTGAGGCAGGTGCCGCCCGGCTTGCCGGCCTCGACGATCACCGTATCGACGCCGAGCTGTCCGGCCCGAATAGCGCAGACATAGCCGCCCGGCCCGGCGCCGATGACGAGCAGCTTGCAGGAGATTTCTTTCATGATGGCACGCTCTTTCTGGTGGCGAAGGCCCCCTCATCCGGCCGCTTCGCGGCCACCTTCTCCCCGGTGGGGAGAAGAGGCGAGCACAGACGCCGGCGACCTCCTCTCCCCTCGGGGAGAGGTCGGATTGCCCCGAATTGCCCTTCGCAATTCGGTTTTGGCAATCCGGGTGAGGGGGCCCTTGCGACCGTTCTCATCCCCTCAATCCACGAAAATCAGCGCCGGCGTTTCCAGCAGCGTCTTGATCCGCTGGATGAACACCGCCGCATCCCACCCATCGATCACCCGATGGTCGAAGCTCGACGACAGGTTCATCATCTTGCGCGGCATGAACTGGGTGCCATCCCACACCGGCCGCACCATCATCTTGTTGACGCCGACGATCGCCACTTCCGGATGGTTGATGACCGGCGTCGTCGCCACGCCGCCCATGGCGCCGAGCGAGGTGATGGTGATGGTCGAGCCGGACAGCTCGTCGCGTGTTGCCGTGCCGGACTTGGCCGCCTCGGCCAGCCTGATGACCTCGGCGCCGCAATCCCAGATGTCGCGCGCCTCGGCGTGCCTGACCACCGGAACCACCAGCCCCGCCGGCGTCTGTGCGGCGATGCCGATATGGATGCCGCCATGCTGATGGACGATGCCGGCCTCGTCGTCGAACAGGGAATTGAGATTGGGCTGGTCCGCGATCGCCTTGACCATCGCCCGCATCAGGAACGGCAGCAGCGTCAGTTTCGGCCGCTCCACGCCAGGACGCTTCTCCTTGTTGAGCGCCGCGCGCAATTCCTCCAGTGCGGTGACGTCGATCTCCTCGACATAGGTGATGTGCGGAATGCGCGATTTGGACAGCGACATCTTCTCGGCGATCTTGCGCCGCAAGCCGACCACCTTGATATCCTGCACAGCATCGTTGCGGGCGAGGCCGGATGCCTTTGCGACCTGCGGCCCGCGCGCCAGGAACGCTTCGATGTCCTCATGGCCGATGCGACCGGCCGGACCGGATCCGGCAACCTGCCTGAGATCGATGCCGGCTTCTTTTGCCCGCAGACGAACGGCCGGCGACGCCAGCGGTCTTTCGCCTTGAAGCCGCGGCGCGCCGGGGACGGAAGGCTGCGCCGTGCTTTTCTGTGAGGCTGCCGGTTTCGCCTTGGGCTCGTCGCTCTTTGGTGATGCCTTCACGACCGGCGCAGCAGCCTCGGGCTTCGGCGTCGGAAGTTTTGCGGGAGGCTCAGCGGACACCGCTTCCGCTTCGGCGCCTTGCGGCTTGGCGTTGCCCTCGCCCGCCACCTTCAGCCGCACGATGGGCGAGCCGATGGCCACCGTGTCGCCGATCTCGGCGCCCAGCCACAGGATCTCGCCATCGACCGGCGACGGGATTTCAACCGTCGCCTTGTCGGTCATGACGGCGGCGAGCACAGTGTCCTCGCGGACGATATCGCCGACCTTGACGTGCCATTCGACCAGCTCGGCCTCGGCGACGCCTTCGCCGACATCGGGCAGCTTGATGATGTGTTCGCCCATCTCAGGCTCCCATGGTTTCAAGCAAGGCACGGCCAACGCGGGCGGGACCGGGAAAATAATCCCACTCCTGCGCATGCGGATAGGGCGTGTCCCAGCCGGCAACGCGAGCAACCGGCGCTTCGAGGTGATAGAAACAGTTTTCCTGCACCAGCGCCGACAGCTCGGCGCCGAAGCCCGAGGTCAGCGTCGCCTCATGCACGATGACGCAGCGCCCGGTCTTTTTCACCGAGGCGACGATCGTATCGAGATCGAGCGGCAGCAGGGTCCTGAGGTCGATGATCTCGGCATCGATGCCTGTTTCTTCGACAGCCGCCTGCGCGACATAGACCATGGTGCCGTAGGCGAGCACGGTGAGGGCCGAGCCTGCCCTGCGGATCGCCGCCTTGCCGAGCGGCACCGTGTAGTGGCCGTCGGCCACCTCGCCCAGCTCATGCTTCGACCAGGGTGTCACCGGCCGGTCGTGATGACCATCGAACGGACCGTTGTAGAGCCGCTTCGGCTCGAGGAAGATCACCGGATCCGGATCCTCGATCGCCGCGATCAAAAGCCCCTTGGCGTCGTGCGGGTTGGACGGTACCACCGTCTTCAGCCCCGACACATGGGTGAACAGCGCCTCAGGGCTCTGGCTGTGCGTCTGGCCGCCAAAAATGCCGCCGCCGGTCGGCATGCGCACCACGATCGGGCAGGTGAAATCGCCGTTGGAGCGGTAGCGCAGCCTGGCTGCTTCCTGGGTCAGCTGGTCGTAGGCCGGGTACATGTAGTCGGCAAACTGAATTTCCACGCACGGCTTCAACCCGTAGGCGGCCATGCCGATGGCCGAGCCGACAATGCCGGATTCGTTGATCGGCGCATCGAAGCAGCGGCTCTTGCCGTATTTGGCCTGCAAGCCCTGCGTGCAGCGGAAGACGCCACCGAAGAAGCCGACGTCCTCGCCGAACACGACGACTTTCTCGTCGCGCCCCATCGACACATCCATGGCATCGCGAATGGCTTCGATCATGGTCCGTCTCGGCATGGCTTCAGACTCCCGCCTGTTGGCGCTGGCGTCTGAGATGCGGCGGCATCTCGGCGTAGAGCCCTTCGAACATGTCGCGCGTCGACGGCTTGCCGCCGGCATGCAGCGTGCCGTGGCCTTCGGCTTCCTTCTGCGCCGCGATAACCGTGTCGAGGATTTCCGCCTCGGCCTGCGCGTGACGCTCGTCCGACCAGACACCGAGCGCGATGAGATGGTTCTTCAGCCGCACGATCGGGTCGCCGAGCGGCCAGGCGTCGGATTCTGTCTTCGGCCGGTAGGCGGACGGGTCGTCCGAGCTCGAATGTGCGCCGGCACGGTAGGTGACATATTCGACCAGCGTCGGCCCGAGATTGCTGCGCGCCCGCTCCGCCGCCCATTTGGCCACGGCGTGGACGGCGAGATAGTCGTTGCCGTCGACGCGCAGCGACGGGATGCCGAAGCCGAGGCCCCTCGCCGCGAACGTGCCCGAGCCGCCGCGCGCGATGCCTTGAAAGGTCGAGATTGCCCACTGGTTGTTGACGACATTGAGCACGACCGGCGCCTTGTAGGTGGAGGCGAACACCAGCGCCGAGTGGAAATCGGACTCGGCCGTCGAGCCGTCGCCGATCCACGCGGCTGCGATGCGCGAATCGTTCGATATCGCCGAGGCCATCGCCCAGCCGACCGCCTGGATGTACTGCGTCGCCAGATTGCCGGAGATCGAGAAGAAGCCGTGCTCCTTCGACGAATACATGACCGGCAATTGCCGGCCCTTCAGCGGGTCGGCTTCGTTGGAATAGATCTGGTTCATCATCGTGACCATCGGGTAGCCATCGGCAATCAGCAGCCCGGCCTGGCGATAGGTCGGAAAGTTCATGTCGCCCGGCGCCAGTGCCTTGCGGAAGGCGCAAGCCACAGCCTCTTCGCCCAGATGCTGCATGTAGAACGAGGTCTTGCCCTGCCGCTGCGCCATCTGCATGCGCGCATCGAAGGTCCGCAGCGTCATCATGTGGCGCAGGCCGGTGAGAAGTTCGTCGCTGGACAGCAGGCCGGCCCACGGGCCGACGGCCTCGCCAGTGCGGTTCAGCACGCGGATGATCGAGAAGGCATGATCGCGGATGCTGCGCGGATCGACATCGATGTCAGGACGCGGCACCGAGCCGGCCTTGGGGATCGGCACGTTGGAAAAGTCAGGCGTTCCGCCCGGCCGCACTTCCGGCTCCGGAACGTGGAAACGCAACATCCCAGCATCGGCCATGACCTTTGTCCTCCAATGTTGCCCGGAACAGATATTTGCATATCTGCGCCGCCAGTGCGAATTCGTCGGGTAGCCTGCGGACGTCGGTCCCGGCCGCGCCGGCCGATCCAGCCTCCCGCACCCAAGATGAAGATATGTCCGCGAAATTTCTTGTCGATGTTGGGCGGTGGCGCGCAATTAGAGAGAAGGTTGGGCGAGGTTTGCCGGCAGATAAGGTGATTGGTCGACGAACTCGCTCCCTTCCTCTCCCCCCTCCGGAGGGAGAGGAAGGGAGCCAAGGCTGGCCAACTCGCGCCCTTCCTCTCCCCCGTCGATCGGGGGAGAGGTGTCGAGCGAAGCTCGACGGAGTGGGGGTCGACGGTTCGCCCAAGCTGGATGCCGCCCCCACATCATGCTAACCAGCCCGCCATGTCACAGAAGAAAGCATATGAGGTCGATGGCTGGCTCGCGAAGCCGGACCAGCGGATCTCCATTGTCCTGCTTTACGGCCCCGATCGCGGCCTTGTCTCCGAGCGAGCAAAGGCCTTTGCCGGCAAGACCGGCCTGCCGCTCGACGATCCCTTCTCGGTGGTCAGGCTGGAAGGTTCGGAGGTCGACCGCGACGAGGGCCGGCTGCTCGACGAGGCCCGCACCGTGCCGATGTTTTCCGACCGGCGCCTGCTGTGGGTGCGCAATGCCAGCGGCCAGAAGGCATTGGCCGACGACGTCAAGGCGCTGACGGCCGAACCCGCGCGCGATGCGATCATTCTCATCGAGGCCGGCGACCTCAAGAAGGGTGTCGGCCTGCGCGCCATCGTCGAGGCGGCCGACAATGCCATGGCCCTGCCTTGCTATGCCGATGAAGCCCGCGACATCGACACCGTCATCGACGGCGAACTGGGCAGGGCCGGCATGTCGATGACCATGGAGGCGAGACAGGCGCTGCGCCGCAATCTCGGCGGCGACCGGCTGGCCTCGCGCGGTGAGATCGAGAAGCTTGTGCTCTACGCCCATGGCCAGACCGAGATCGGCCTGGAGGAGGTCAAAGCGATGTCAGGTGATGTCTCCGGCGCGTCTTTCGACGACGCGGTCGACGCGCTTCTCGAAGGCAAGATCGGCGACTTCGACACCGCCTTCACCCGCCATTGCCAGTCCGGCGGCCAGCCTTTCCTGGTGCTGTCCTCGGCAATGCGGCAGTTGCAGCAGATCCAGATCATGCGCGGCCAGATGGAGTCCGGCAACCGCAACGCCGCCTCGGTCGTTGCCGCCGCCCGCCCGCCGGTGTTTTTCTCCAGGCGCAAGCTGGTGGAGAAAGCGCTGGAACGCTGGAGCACCGAAGCGCTCGGCCGCGCACTGACCCGGCTGCAGACGGCGGTGCTGCAGACCAGGCGGCGGCCGGATCTTTCCGTCGCGCTGGCAAGACAGGCGCTGCTTGGCATTGCGGTGGAGAGCAGCAGGTTGGCGCAGCGGTAGGAGAGCGATCCTCCTCTTCTCGGCGCCGAGCGCTGCCTCCATCGGTCAATTCATTGTCATGGCGCCCACCTGCTGGAAGGTTGGCAGCGCCTGTGGAAAGACCAGCACCGCCGCGCCGTAAAGAAGCAGAGCGATACCCGACACCTTTGCGATCCCACCTCCGGACGGGAGGGTCTTTTCCGCAAAGATCAGCAAGGTGACCACGGCCATTGCGGCGACGTTCATGATCCCGAGAGGAAAGAGGGCGAGAAACAAAAGCCAGCAGCAGCCCAGGCAAAAAAGTCCATGCTCCAGGCCCATGCGAACCGCACCCCAATAACCATCGCGCCATGAGGTCAGGATGAAGCCAATCGGCGTGCGGCATTTGGCCAGACACAGATCTTTCAGTGGGGAGAGTTGATAGGCGCCCCCAATCATCAGCAGCGCGCCGCCGATACGCGCGGCCGTCGCAGCGGACAATCCCACATGCCCGGCAAGCATCTCCGCACCCGCCGCACCGGCAAAGGCGATAACGCCCATCACGCCCCAAACCAGCATATACCCGGCCACGAACACCCAGCTCGAGACAAAGGTCTCGCCCCGGCTCTGTTTGCCGGCCTGGACCTTGTGAAACGTCAGGATCATGGACGCGGCCGTCGGAAACATCATGGCAATCATCATGATCATCCAGATGGCAAGAAACAGCGGCGCCTTCATACCCATGGTGAGTGCGTACATTTCCATGCGCATGTCCGCGTCCATGCCCATCTGCTGCCAGACAAGCAGGGTCCACGCCGCCGCAGCGATAGCGATCAGCAGCGCGAGAATGATGTATCGCTGCAACGTCGGGGCCATGGACGAGGTCGTTCCGTGCTACGCTGCCAACGGCTACTGCTGCCCAGACCAATTGATCGGGGCGTAATGTCCGTTTCGGCGGGAATTGTCCCAGCTCATGCCATGATCGCTGAATGTACTGCCTTCCGCCCCCATCGCCAGGGCGAGCCAATCGGGATTGACAGGATGGCCGGTGGCCGCCCACATCTGCCCGTCCTCGCGCATTGTCGGCAGCGGCTCGACCGCCATCTGCATGACGCCCGCAATCTCCGCCGACCGCTTCTTGCCGTCTATCCGGTAGCTTATCGGCACCTTCTTGGCGCCAAGATTCGTGCCAATCATCGGTGCCAGCACCGCCATAGGGCCGCCCGCAGCGCCGGTGAAGATGGCACCTAGCGCCTCTGTTTGCCTGTCATCGGCCCGTTCGTCGATATAGGCGGCGGCCGTCCAATTGCCGTTTGCCATAGGACCCGGCGTGTGAGCGACCATCGCGACACTGAGCCCATCCAATCGAACGTCGCCGTAGTTGCCCGTATCAATGTGAAAGACCAAACCGACGTCGCAAACACCTTTCGTCGGCTTCGATGTCAGCTGCGCGTTGGTGGACAGCAGACAAGGACATACGACATCGCAGCTACAATTTTCGAAGTAACTTCCGGACAATTGCCAACGGACTGCCATTTGCACCTCCCACTTGCGTCAGGCGCGTCGGCATATCGCATTGGCGGGGCAGTGCCATTTCACGATTGTTGTAGGAACGGCAAATAGCCCCCGCCTCGACTGACCGGCACGCTAGGGCACATAATTTAAGCCATATCTAATATAGGTTACGCCGTTGCCTGGCACTGTCAAGCCGCGAGCGGCAGGGCTGGCGGCAGGCGCTGCTTGGGATCGCGGTTGAGAGCGCGAGGCTGGGGAGCGAGCCTGATCTCCCCCTCGAGGGGGAGATGTCGCCGAAGGCGACAGAGGGGGCCGCCGCGCGTGGGGCGCTGACCTCTTCTTCGTTCCCGCAGGGGCCCGGCGCTTGATGTGGGGCGACCCCCTCTGGCCTGCCGGCCATCCCCCCTCAAGGAGGGAGATTCGCGGCGTCACCGATTTCGCCAATCACGAGCGCCCCAAAAGGAAAAGGCCGGCCAAACGGCCAGCCCCTTTCCACATGCGCAATCTCCGGTCTCAATATACTTCGCCGGCTAACTAACGCTCCTGCTTCAGCCTTCTGCACAGCTCATCAAGCTGCTCCAGCGACCGGTATGAAACCCGCAAAGTGCCGCCCTTGCCCTTGTGATCCACTGACACAATCATGCCGATCGTATCGGTCAACAGCTTTTCCAGCGCCAGCGTATCGGCGTCCTTTTGCTCCGGACTTGGCGCCGGCTTGGCTTCCTTGGTGCTGCTGGTGCCGGCCGGTATCTGGGCCAGCGCTTCGGCCTGGCGCACCGAAAGGCCCTCTTCGACGATACGCTTGGCAAGGCCGGCCGGATCTTCCGCCGTCACCAGCGTGCGGGCATGGCCCGCCGACAGCGCGCCGTCGACCAGCATGTCGCGGATCACATCCGGCAGCTTCAGGAGCCTGAGCGTGTTGGCGACATGGCTGCGGCTTTTGCCGATCACCTGGCCGAGATCGGCCTGGGTGTAGCCGTGCTCATCGATCAGCTGCTGATAGCCAAGCGCTTCCTCGACCGCATTGAGGTCGGTGCGCTGGACGTTTTCGATGATCGCCAGCTCGAGCGCGGTGCGGTCGTTGACCTCGCGGATGATGACCGGGATCTCGGACAGCCCGGCGCGCTGCGCCGCGCGCCAGCGCCGCTCGCCGGCGATGATCTCGTAACGGCCGGCCTGTGCCGGCGAAGGACGCGCCACCACCGGCTGGACGACGCCGTGTTCGCGGATCGACTGGGCAAGGTCGGTCAGCTCGGCGTCGCCGAAATGCCGCCGCGGATTCTTCGGATTGGGGGTCAGGAACTCGATCGGCACCTTGCCGTCGGCGCTCATGCCTGGTTTTTCAGGCGCAGCTGGGCGATCGATCTCGCCGATCAGCG
Organism: Mesorhizobium sp. M7A.F.Ca.US.007.01.2.1; assembly: GCF_003998165.1. Lineage (NCBI taxonomy): Bacteria > Pseudomonadati > Pseudomonadota > Alphaproteobacteria > Hyphomicrobiales > Phyllobacteriaceae > Mesorhizobium > Mesorhizobium sp. M7A.F.Ca.US.007.01.2.1. The sequence continues at coordinate 28,027 of NZ_RZQP01000001.1, forward strand.
CCGCCAGCCCACGCCCCAGTCTCTTTCTCGAAAGGTCTTCGCTCATCTTTATTCCAGGTTCCGGATCGTTTCGGTATCGAATCGGCTCTTTAAATTGCAGGGAGTCTAATCAAGCGGCGCGTAACTTGCGCTCGCGGCGGATCACTTCCGACGCCAGTTGCAGATAGGCCTGACTGCCCGAGCATTTCAGATCGTAAAGGATCGCCGGCTTGCCGTAGGACGGCGCCTCGGACACCCGCACATTGCGCGGGATGACGGTCTCGTAGACCTTGTCGCCCATATGCGCCCGCACATCCTGCACCACCTGGTTGGCGAGATTGTTGCGGCCGTCATACATGGTCAGCACGATGCCCTGGATGGTGAGATCCGGATTGATCGAGCGGCGCACCTGCTCGACCGTCTCCAGCAACTGGCTGAGACCTTCGAGCGCGAAGAACTCGCATTGCAGCGGCACAAGAACAGAATCGGCCGCAGCCATTGAATTCAAGGTCAAAAGGTTGAGCGATGGCGGGCAATCGATCAGCACATAGCCAAAGGGTGCGCCGCGCTCGGTCGCGGCGCGCAGCGCATTACGCAACTTGAGCACCCGGTCGGGCGCGGAGGCGATCTCCATTTCAATGCCGAGCAGGTCGAGCGTCGACGGCACGATCGACAGGCCGGGCACCGCCGTCGGGATGGCCGCGGCCTCCAGCTCCAACTCGCCGGTCAACACGTCATAGGAGGACACCGTCCGATCCTTGCGGTCGATGCCGAGGCCGGTGCTGGCATTTCCCTGCGGATCGAGATCGACGATCAGCACCTTTTCGCCGATCGCGGCCAGCGCGGTCGCCAGATTGATGGCGGTGGTTGTCTTGCCGACGCCGCCTTTCTGGTTGGCTACGGTGATGATTCGGGGGCCATTCTTCATCATGGGTTTATGCCAGAAATTCATTTTGGGCGCCAAATCGCCTGTCAGTGACGGATCAGACAGGTCGCAGGTTGGACAATTCCAGGATGACGCCGCCAGCGTCGGTCACACTGGGATGTTCTACCAGATCGAAGGACCATCGGTGAACGCTTTCTTGCACTTCGGTGCGGTAATCCCGGCCTTTGTGGAACAGGCCGCGCGCGCCTGAAATCAGCCAGGGCGCCGACAGGTCCAGCAACGTCGAAAGCGGAGCCAGCGCCCGCGCCGTGACGATCTGCGGCGTCGAAACAAGCGCATGACTGTCGTCGATGCGGCGCGCCACCACCCGCGCCGGCAGGCTGAACTGCCCAATGACGGTCTGCAGGAAGGATGCTTTTTTGCGATTGCTTTCAACCAGATCGATGCTGGCGCCGTCGCGCTCGGCCAGCAGGAAAGCCATGACAAGGCCCGGAAATCCGCCGCCTGAGCCGATATCCACCCAGCGTGTGGCTTGGGGCTCTATGCGCGCGAGCTGCGCGCTGTCCAATATATGACGCTGCCAGACGTCGCCCGAGGTCGATTGCGCCACCAGATTGATGCTGCGATTCCACTTCTGGAACATCTGCTCGAACGCCACCAGCCGATCGAATGTTTCACGTGAAACCGGGCCTGCCGTGTCCTGCAGGCTCGCTAGGGTCATAGAACTCACGCAACATCCTTTTGCAGGCGCTGGGCGCTCTCCGCGTGACGGACATGCGCGACAATGATCGCCAGCGCCGCCGGCGTCATGCCTTCCATGCGCTGGGCATCGGCGATGGAGCGCGGCCGCCGCGCCTGCATCTTCTGCTTCAACTCGTTCGACAGACCCGGCACTCCGGCGAAATCGACCGTCTCGGGGATCAGCCGGCTCTCTTCATGCCGGATCTGCGCCACATCCGTCTTCTGGCGATCGAGATAGACTGAATATTTCGCCTCTGTTTCGAGGCGCTCCGCCGTCTTGCCGTCGATCGCCGCGAATCGCGAATCGATACGACCCAGCCAGGCCACGTCGACGTCGGGATAGGACAGCAATTCATAACCGGACCGGCGCACGCCGTCCCGGTTGATTTCCAGCCCATGACGCGCCGCCTCGTTGGGCGTCATTGTGAGCAACTTCGCCAGCTCCCGCGCTTCATCAAGATTCTGCATGACATCCCCGTAGCGTCGCATTCGCTGCGCCGAGGCGATGCCAAGCTTCGCAGCCACGGGCGTCAGCCGCTCATCGGCATTGTCGGCGCGTAGCGACAGCCGGAACTCGGCCCGCGACGTGAACATCCGGTAGGGCTCCGCAATGCCCCGGCTGGTCAAATCATCGACCATGACGCCGATATAGGCCTCGGTGCGGCTGAGCACGATCTGCTCGCTGCCCGCCGCCCGCCGCGCCGCATTGAGGCCGGCAAGCAAGCCTTGCCCGGCCGCTTCTTCATAGCCGGTCGTGCCGTTGATTTGCCCGGCGAGGAACAGGCCACTGACGCGCTTCGTCTCCAGCGTCTGATGCAGCTCGCGCGGATCGACATGATCATATTCGATGGCATAGCCGGGCTGCAGCATGACGGCTCGCTCCAGCCCCGGAATGGTTTTCAAGATGTCGAGCTGCACATCCTCGGGCAGCGAGGTCGAAATGCCATTGGGATAGACGGTGTCGTCGTCCAGGCCTTCCGGCTCCAGAAAAATCTGGTGCCCGTCCCTGTCCCCGAACTTGACGATCTTGTCCTCGATCGACGGGCAATAGCGCGGCCCAACGCCTTCGATCGATCCGGAATACATGGCCGAGCGACCGAGATTGGCGCGTATCAACTCATGCGTCGCGGTCGTCGTCCGCGTAATGCCGCAATCGATCTGCGGCGTGGTGATACGGTCGGTCATCAGCGAGAACGGCACCGGATCCGCATCCGCCGCCTGGCTTTCCAGCGACGCCCAGTCGATGGTCCGGCCATCGAGCCGCGGCGGCGTCCCGGTCTTCAGCCGTCCAAGCTTGAAGCCGGCGCGGTCCATCGTTGCCGACAGGCCGAGGCTCGCCTGCTCGTTCATGCGGCCGGCGACGATCTTCTTCTCGCCGATATGGATAAGCCCGCGCAGAAAAGTCCCGGTCGTCAGGACGACCGCGCCACAGGCCAGGCGCCGCCCATCAGCCAGGAGAACAGCCCTGATCTGCACATCGGCGATTTCGAAGTCCAGAACCTCGCCTTCGACCACGTCGAGATCGTTCTGCTGCCGAATCGCTTCCTGCATGGCAAGGCGATAGAGCTTTCTGTCGGCCTGTGTACGCGGGCCGCGCACCGCGGGGCCTTTGCGGCGGTTGAGCAGGCGGAACTGTATGCCGGCCGCATCCGCCACGCGGCCCATGAGGCCGTCCATGGCATCGATCTCGCGCACCAGATGGCCCTTGCCGAGCCCGCCGATCGCCGGGTTGCACGACATCACGCCGATCGTGTCGAAACGCAGCGTCACCAAGGCGGTCCTGGCACCGGCGCGCGCGGCAGCGCTGGCCGCCTCGCAACCGGCGTGGCCGCCGCCCACCACAACCACATCATAACGATTGGTCATTTCCAAACGTCCTGGACTCAGAAGAATGAGGGACACATGTCCCTGCGGAGCGACGCTGTCAAGAAAACTCCGCGACAAGTTTCACGTGAAACAGCCGCGCCGCTAGTCAGCCCAGTGTTTCACGTGAGTCATCGAGCCGCCTGACACGTTTCACGTGAGTCATGCAGGCGGCGCAGCGCGGCGGCATGCGGCAAAGCAACATACGATCTAAAGGGAGCTCACGCCGCAACGACCCAATGTTTCACGTGAGTCATTTCCCGATGCAGAACTGCGAGAAGATCACGTCCAGCATGTCCTCGACGTCGATGGCGCCGACGATTCGGCCGAGGCGATCGGCGGCGAGCCGCAACTCCTCGGCGCGCAACTCCTGCTCGTTCATCCGGCCGTCAGTGGCGCGATGCAGATGGCGGTTGGTCTCGCCAAGCAATTCGACGTGGCGAAGGCGCGACGGCAGGACATCGCCGACGCTGCCGGCTGACTCCGCCGCGCGCCGGCCAATCTCCGCCAGCAATTCCTCCACGCCGGTCCCGTTCTTCACTGAAATGACAAGGTCGTAATCCTCCGTCGCGTCGCTCGCCGCGCGGCTTTCCAGCAGATCGAGCTTGGTGCCGACACGTAAGATCGGCGCTTCGGTCGGCAGCTCGCCGACATCCCTTGGTTTCGCCATGTCGTGAAGCAACAGCAAGAGATCGGCGCCATGCGCCTTGGCCCTCGCCTTCTTGATGCCGATCGCCTCGACCTTCCCCGGCGCATCGCGCAACCCGGCCGTATCCGTAAGCCGGACACGCAGCCCCTGAAGATCAAGTGTCACTTCAAGCAGGTCGCGGGTCGTGCCTGGTTCATCCGTTACTATAGCGGCATCGCGCCGCGCCAGGGCGTTGAACAGACTCGACTTACCGGCGTTGGGCGCACCGAGGATGACGACCTCGAATCCATCGCGAATGATCTCGGCGGCGCGAAATCCGGCGATGTGCCGGTCGATCTCGTCGATCATCATTCTGACATCAGACCAGACCGCATCCGAAACGGAACCAGAGACGTCTTCCTCGTCGGCGAAATCGATCTCGGCCTCGATCATGGCGCGGGCATGGATCAGCCTGCGGCGCCAGCCGAGATAGAGTTCGCTTTGGGCGCCTCCGGCATTTTGGACCGCGAAGCGCCGCTGCGCCTCCGTCTCGGCATTGACGAGATCGGCCAGCGCCTCGGTTTCGACCAGGTCTACCTTGCCGTTCAGAAAAGCGCGACGCGTGAATTCGCCCGGTTCCGCGTGCCTGACGCCGTCAAAACCGGTCATCGTCTCCAGCATTTTTGCCACAACGGCACGGCCGCCATGAACGTGGAATTCCGCGACATCCTCGCCGGTGAAACTGGCCGGACCGGGAAAGAACACAACCAGGCCGGTATCGAGCAATGTCCCGTCAGACGCCCTGAATCGGCGCAGAGCCGCCGCGCGGTCCTTAACCATAGTCCCAGCAATCGTTTCGACCACGAATCGAGTCTGCGGGCCGGAAATTCGGATGACGGCGACGCCGGCAGGCAGCCGGCCGCTCGACAGCGCTACGATGGAATCGCCTGAAATCATTTGCCCGCTCTACCGAACCGCCCTAGCTTCACGCCTATCAGCCAATCGCACCCGAGTTTGCCCAGTGACGCTGCCCGCGCAAAACCTGCTTGCCGAAGAAGCCAGCCCCTATCTGCAGCAGCACAGCGGCAATCCCGTCCACTGGCGGGCCTGGTCGCCGGCTTCGCTCGAAGAGGCGAAAGCGCTTGATAGGCCGATCCTGCTCTCGGTCGGCTATGCCGCCTGCCATTGGTGCCATGTCATGGCGCATGAAAGCTTCGAAAACGATGGCGTCGCCGCCGTCATGAACCGTCTGTTCGTCAATATCAAGGTCGACCGCGAGGAGCGCCCGGACATCGACCAGATCTATATGGCGGCGCTGTCCTCGATGGGCGAGCAGGGCGGCTGGCCGCTGACCATGTTCCTGACCCCGGACGGCAAGCCGTTCTGGGGCGGCACCTATTTTCCGCGCGAGCCACGCTACGGCCGCCCCGGCTTCATCCAGGTTATGGAGGCGGTGGACAAGGCCTGGCGGGAGAAGCGGGCGAGCCTGAACCAGAGCGCCGACGGCCTGACAACGCATGTCGAGGCGAGGCTCGCCGGTTCGCATGCCAGAACCGTGCTCGACCGCGCCACGCTGGCGGAATTGGCCAAGGGCATCGACGGCATGATCGACCGTGATCTCGGCGGATTGCGCGGCGCGCCTAAATTTCCCAACGCGCCGTTCATGCAAACGCTGTGGCTGTCCTGGCTTCGCGACGGCAATGCCGCCCATCGCGACGACGTCCTCAACAGCCTCGAGCAGATGCTGAGCGGCGGCATCTACGACCACATCGGCGGCGGGCTCAGCCGCTACTCGACCGACGCCGAATGGCTGGTGCCGCATTTCGAAAAGATGCTCTACGACAATGCCCAGCTCCTCCGCTTCTGCAACTGGGCTTATGCCGCAAGCGGCAATGAATTGTTCCGGGTGCGAATCGAAGAGACGATCGGCTGGCTGCTGCGCGAAATGCGCGTCGACGGCGGCGCTTTTGCCGCCAGTCTCGATGCCGACAGCGACGGCGAGGAAGGTCTGTTCTACACCTGGAGCCGCGACGAGATCGAAGCCGCCCTTGGCGACGATTCCGCATTGTTTTTCAAGCACTTCACGCTCTCCAGCCCGCATGGCTGGGAAGGCAAGCCGGTCGTCCACCAAACGCTGTCTCAGCAATCGCAATATGTGATCCACCGCGAAGAGATCAGCGCGCTCAAGGCGAAACTCCTTGCTGTCCGGGAAGAACGGGTCAGGCCCGGCCTTGACGCAAAGACCCTCATCGACTGGAACGGCCAGATGATCGCAGCGCTTGCCGAGGCCGGCCGGGCGCTGGCGCGGCCTGACTGGATCGATGCGGCGGCAAAGGCCTTTGCCAATATCAGCGCTGCCAGCCGCGACGGCCGTCTGCCGCATTCGATGCTCGGCGCCAGAAAACTGTTCCCGGCTTTGTCCAGCGACTATGCCGCCATGACCAACGCCGCGATCTCGCTGTTCGAGGCCACCGGGGATTGGAGCTATGTCGACCAGGCTGGCCAGTTTGTCGGGCAGCTCGAGCATTGGCACGCCGACGCCGAGAAGACAGGTTACTACCTGACTGCTTCCGACAGCACCGACGTGCCGATCCGCATCCGCGGCGATGTCGACGAAGCTATTCCCTCCGCCACCGGCCAGATCATCGAGGCGCTGGTCAGGCTCGCCTCCGTCACCGGCGATCTCGAGCTGCAGGAAAGAGCCTGGCACGTCGCCGAGCATGCCGCCGGCCGCGCGGCGCACCAGGCCTATGGCCAGGCCGGCATCGTCAATGCCTGCGCGCTGGCGATCGAGCCGCTCAAGCTGGTGTTGGTGGATGAGTTCACAGATCCAAAGCTCGTTCCGGTTGCGAATCGAAACCCGGACCCGCGCCGCATCGACATCGTCGTGCCGATCGGTACGGCAGCGAATCGACCCTTGCTGCCCGGTGGAATCCTGCCGCCGACCGACAAGGCAGGTGCATGGTTGTGCACGGGGCAGGTTTGTTTGCCGGCGGTGACGGATGCTGAAGAGCTCGAGCGATTGTTGCGACGGCGATAGTTTTGCTAACCGCCGGCGAGAGACGCCCCCTCTGGCCTACCGGCCATCTCCCCCTCAAGTGGGGAGATCGGCAGCTTCGCTGTTCCGCTCACCTTACGGCGTTGATAATTGCCGAAAGCGACCAAGGGCGTAATCTCCCCCCTAGAGGGGGAGATGCCCGGCAGGGCAGAGGGAGGCGCGAAGGATCGCTACCCCATCCCCTTACGTGTTCATCGAATCGAAGAAATCCGCATTGGTCTTGGTCTGCTTCAGCTTGTCGATCAGGAACTCGATCGCGTCGGTGGTTCCCATCGGCGCCAGGATGCGGCGCAGCACGAAGATCTTCTGCAGGTCCTGCTTGGAAACCAGCAGGTCTTCCTTGCGGGTGCCGGACTTCAGGATGTCCATGGCCGGATAGATGCGCTTGTCGGCGACCTTGCGGTCGAGCTGGATTTCGCAGTTGCCGGTGCCCTTGAACTCTTCGAAGATGACTTCGTCCATGCGGCTGCCGGTATCGATCAGCGCGGTGGCGATAATGGTCAGCGAACCGCCTTCCTCGATGTTGCGGGCGGCGCCGAAGAAGCGCTTCGGCCGCTGCAGCGCGTTGGCGTCGACGCCACCGGTCAGCACCTTGCCGGATGACGGCACGACGGTGTTGTAGGCGCGGCCGAGACGGGTGATCGAATCGAGCAGGATGACGACGTCGCGGCCATGTTCGACCAGGCGCTTGGCCTTCTCGATGACCATTTCGGCGACCTGCACGTGGCGCACCGCCGGCTCGTCGAAGGTCGAGGAGATCACCTCTCCCTTCACCGAGCGCTGCATGTCGGTCACTTCTTCCGGCCGCTCGTCGATCAGCAGCACGATCAGATAGCATTCCGGGTGGTTGGCGGTGATCGAGTGGGCGATGTTCTGCATCAGAACCGTCTTGCCGGTACGCGGCTGCGCGTTGATCAAGGCGCGCTGTCCCTTGCCGATCGGCGCCACCAGGTCGATCACACGGGCCGATATGTCCTTGGTGGTGACATTCTCGATCTCCATCTTCAGCCGCTTGGTCGGATAGAGCGGCGTCAGATTGTCGAAGTGGATCTTGTGACGGATCTTCTCGGGATCGTCGAAATTGATGGTGTTGACCTTGAGCAGCGCGAAATAGCGCTCGCCCTCTTTCGGGCTGCGGATCGGCCCTTCGACCGTATCGCCGGTCTTCAGCGAAAAGCGCCGGATCTGCGACGGTGAAATATAGATGTCGTCGGGACCTGGCAGGTAATTGGCGTTGGCGGAGCGCAGGAAGCCGAAACCGTCCTGCAGCACCTCGACCACGCCATCACCGATGATCTCGATCTCCTGGGCGGCCAGCTTCTTCAGGATCGCAAACATCAGCTCCTGCTTGCGCATGACGCTGGCGTTTTCGACCTCGAGCGATTCGGCATAAGCGATCAGCTCTGGCGGTTTCTTGTTCTTGAACTCGGCGAGTTTCATTTCTTGCATAGACGGACCTTGAATAGATGGAGTCTGGGTAGGCTTTGGGAAAATATCGGCGGGATGCGACAAATGCCGGGCGCGGCCGAAAACAACGAGGGGCGGCGCATGACGGGAAGGAAGACCCGTCTTTTATCGTCGGTCGGGTGAAAGAGCAAGCTGCGTTTTGCATGGCCTATGAAGGCCTAAACGCATCAATGCCTGTCGCAGTCTCCTGGCCGTTTTTGAGCAACATGCATCAGAACGGCTTGACGACCACCAGGATGACGATTGCGATCATCAGCAATGTGGGGATCTCGTTGACCATCCGCCAGTGCCTGGCCGGTTTTTCATTACGGTCCTCGGCGAATTTGCGCACCGCGCCGGCCAGATAGCCATGAACGGCGGACAGCAAAAGCACCGCTCCGATCTTGGCGTGCAGCCAGCCGCCCTGGAAACCGAAACCCTTCCAGGCGAGCCACAGGCCGAACACCCAGGTGACGATCATCGCCGGGTTGATGATGCCGCGCAGCAGGCGCCGCTCCATCACCTTGAAGGTTTCCGACTGCACCGAACCCTTCTCGGCATCGGCGTGGTAGACCAGCAGCCGCGGCAGATAGAGCATGCCCGCCATCCACGAGATGACGGCGAGGATATGGATCGCCTTGGCCCAGGGGTAGAAACTGTCGGGTGCCGCGAAATACAAAAGCGCGGTGAAAACGATCAGCACGGCGATACCTGATATCATGCGCATCATCGCCTGGCCGCCGCTGTTCGTGTTGTTCATCTGAGCCATCAGCGTGTCGCGCTCCGCACCTGTTTCACCATCGCCTCGACATGGGCGATCGGCGTCTCCGGCGTGATGCCGTGACCGAGGTTGAAGATCAGCGGCCCGTCTCCCAGCGCTCCCAGGATCGCCTCGATGCCATCCGACAGCGCCTTGCCGCCAGCCACGAGCCGCAAGGGATCGAGATTGCCCTGAACCGCACCCGAGCGCTGCAATTCCTTCGCCGCGATCAGGGGCACCGTCCAGTCGATGCCCAGCGCCGTCACGCCGGTCTTCTGTCGATAGGTCCGGTAGCGCGCACCGGCGCCTTTGGGAAAACCGATGATCGGGACATCGGGATAAACCGCCCGCACCCGGCCAACGATCTCGGCCATCGGCTGAACGCAGAACAAATCGAAAGTTTCATCGTCCAGCACGCCGGACCAGGAATCGAAAATCTGCACCACATCCGCGCCCGCCTCGATCTGGCGGATGAGATAGGCGGCCGAATGTTCGGCAAGCACCTTCAGCAATCGTTGAAAGGCCACCGGCTCGCGATAGGCAAAGAGCCGCGCCGGCGCCTGGTCGGGCGTGCCATGGCCGGCAATCATGTAGGTCGCCACCGTCCACGGCGCGCCGCAGAAGCCGATCAGGGTTGTCTCGTCGGGCAATTTGGCCCGCAATCGGCGAACCGTCTCGTAGACCGGTTCGAGATTCACGTGAAACACCTTGCCCTCCAGAGCCAGAATCTCCGGCGCGGTGATCGGCGTCAGCAGCGGCCCTCTGCCCTCTTCGAAACGGACGTCACGGCCAAGCGCATGCGGAACGACAAGGATATCGGAAAACAGGATCGAAGCATCGAAGCCGAAGCGCTCGATCGGCTGCAAGGTCACTTCGACGGCAAGGTCTGGATCATAGCAGAGATCGAGGAACGAGCCTGCTCGCCTGCGTGTCTCCCGATACTCCGGCAGATAACGCCCTGCCTGACGCATCATCCAGAGCGGAGGCGGAAAATGAGCCTTGCCCTTCAGGACATCCAGCATGATCCGGTTCTGGGGCATCGAGCGCTCGCTTCTCCCGGCCTCTTCTATAATCAAAGATTCTTATATCTAAGATTCTTCTGATTCTAAGAGTCTGTTGGTTCTGGTGATTGCCACCTGTCCCGCTTTGCCCCGGAAAACACCAGCCAACATATTGTCGCGTGCTTCTTTTTCCCAGATGTAGGGTTCTGGGGATAGGTCGGAATCGATCAATCGAGTCAAAGCGTTAGGCAGAGCGGTGAAAGGCAGGTCCTGTGGACGGACTGTAGGCGAAAAAAGCCGTCCCCAAACTTGTCCCCAGTCGCCCGACGAAGCTGACAGCGCATCGAATTGTGGACAAACTGCCATCTGATACAGTCGCCTCCGACCGACCCCTCTTTTCATCCCGCTTTATCCACAGAAGCCCACAGCCCCAGGTGACCCCCTGTGAACAAACCCCAGAGCTTCTTCCACCTGCACCTGATTTCCGACGCGACCGGCGAAACGCTGCTCGCCGCCGGCCGGGCGGCTTCGGCGCAGTACAAGGATGCGCGCGCCATCGAGCATATCTATCCGCTTATCCGCACCGAAAAGCAGGTGGCGAAGGTGTTCGAGGACATAGAGGAAGAGCCGGGCATCATCCTCTATACGGTCGTGGACCAGAAGCTGGCGCGCGGCATCGACGAGCGCTGCGCGGCCATGGGCCTGCCCTGTGTGTCGGTGCTGGAGCCGGTGCTGACCGTGTTCCAGTCCTATCTCGGCACCCCCGCCGGCCGCCGGGTCGGCGCCCAGCATGTTCTCGACGCCGAATATTTCCGCCGCATCGATGCGCTCAATTTCACCATGGACCATGATGACGGCCAGCTGCCGCTCAACATGGACGATGCCGATGTCGTGCTGATCGGCATTTCTCGCACGTCGAAGACGCCGACCAGCATTTATCTCGCCAACCGCGGCATCAAGACCGCCAACATCCCGATCGTGCTCGGCGTGCCGGTGCCGGAAAGCCTGGTTGCCGCCAGCAAGCCGCTCATCGTCGGGCTGATCGCCACCGCCGAGCGCATCTCGCACGTCCGGCAAAACCGCATCCTCGGCAACAGCAGCTCGTATGAGGCATCAGACTATGTCGATCGCGCGGCGATCAGCGAAGAACTCGCCTACGCCCGCAAGATCTGCACGCGCCATGGCTGGCCGATGATCGACGTCAGCCGTCGCTCGATCGAGGAAACGGCGGCGGCCATCGTTGCCCTGCGGGGGAAGAATAGATAGGGCAGGTAAGATAAGTGAGCACCAGCACCCCTCATCCGACCTCGCTTCGCGAGGCCACCTTCTCCCACAAGGGGAGAAGGAAGAACGTGGCACCGTCGTCTCCGCAAGATACCGCCAGTTGGCGATTTGCAGCGGCGTACGCGCGGGACTTCCCTTCTCCCCTTGTGGGAGAAGGTGGCCGAGCGAAGCTCGGTCGGATGAGGGGTGCGTGACGGAGCGCCAACATGGGTGAATCAGCATGATCGAAAAACTCATCCTTGCTTCCGGCAGTCCGTTCCGCAAGACGATGCTGGTCAATGCCGGCGTCGATGTCGAGGCGGTGCCGGCCGATGTCGACGAGCGCGCGCTCGAGTCGCCTTTGCAGGATAGCGGCGTCTCGCCCGAGGACGTCGCCCTGGTGCTGGCCGAGGCTAAGGCGACCGAAGTCAGCGAGCGCAGGCCGGGCGCCCTGGTGCTGGGCTGCGACCAGACGCTGTCGCTCGGCGACGAGGTGTTCCACAAGCCGGCTGACATGGAGGGTGCCCGCCGTCATTTGCTGGCGCTGTCGGGCAAGACCCATCAGTTGAACAGCGCCGCCGTGCTGGTTCGCGACGGCAAGGTTTTGTGGCGGCATGTCGGCATCGCTTCGATGACCATGCGCAAGCTCGACCCCGCCTTTATCGGCCGCCATCTCGCCCGCGTCGGCGCCAAGGCGCTGGGAAGCGTCGGCGCCTATCAGATCGAAGGCGACGGCATTCAATTGTTCGAGAAAATCGAGGGCGATCATTTCACCATTGTCGGTCTGCCGCTGTTGCCGCTGCTGGCCGAACTGCGAGACCTGGGGGCGATCGATGGCTGAGGCGTCGAAAAAAGCCTTCGTGTCGGGCCATCCGGTCAAGCATTCGCGCTCGCCGAAGATCCATGGCCACTGGCTGGCCAAACATGGCATCGACGGAAGCTACCAGGCCATCGATGTCGCGCCGCAAGACTTTGCCGTGTTCGTGGAAACATTGCAGGCAAACAATTACCGCGGCGGCAACATCACCATCCCGCACAAGGAAGCGGCCTTCGCATTGGCGAAACGCCGCGACCAGGCGGCGCAAGAAATCGGCGCCGTCAACACGCTGTGGTTCGAGGACGGCGTCCTGTGGGGCGGCAACACTGACGGTCACGGCTTTGCCGCCAACCTCGACGATCATGCACCGGGCTGGGCAAGCAAGGGTCCGGCGGTGGTGCTCGGCGCCGGCGGCGCGTCGCGCGCCGTCATCTATGCGCTGAAGGAGCGCGGCGTTGCCGACATCCGCATCGTCAACCGCACTCTGGCCCGAGCGCAGGAATTGCGCGATCGTTTCGGCACCGGTGTCTCGGCGCATGGCATGGCGGCGACCAACGAACTGCTCGGCGATGCCGGCCTGCTGGTCAACACCACCGCGCTCGGCATGCACGGCAATGAAGGCCTGTCGGCGGATCCCGCCCGGCTGCCCGACCATGCCATCGTCACCGACATCGTCTATGTGCCGCTGGAGACGCCGCTGCTCGCGGCCGCCCGCGCGCGAAATCTGAAGACGGTCGACGGTCTTGGCATGCTGCTGCATCAGGCCGTGCCTGGCTTCGAGCGCTGGTTCGGCATCAGGCCGCGGGTGACGGCCGAACTCCGGGCCCTGATCGTCGCCGATCTGGTGCCGAAGCCATGATCGTGCTCGGCCTCACCGGCTCGATCGGCATGGGCAAGTCGACCACGGCAAAAATGTTTGCCGAGGCCGGCGTGCCGGTCCACGATTCCGACGAGACGGTGCATCGCCTCTACGCGGGCAAGGCAGCCCCCCTGGTCGAGGCCGCCTTTCCCGGCACCACATCCGCTGGCATGGTCGATCGTGCCAAACTTGGCGCGCGCGTGCTCGGCGATGCCGCGGCGCTGAAGCGGCTGGAGACCATCATCCACCCGCTGGTGCGCGCCGATGCCGATGCCTTTCTGGCCAGGCATCGTGGATCAGGCGCGCCGATCGCCGTCCTCGATATCCCCCTGCTGTTCGAAACCGGCGGCCGCAACCGCGTCGACAAGGTCGTCGTCGTCACCGCGCCAGCCGAGATCCAGCGCGAACGCGTGCTGGCACGGCCCGGCATGACGGAAGAGAAGCTGGCGTCGATCCTGGCCAAGCAGGTGCCGGACGCGGAAAAGCGCCGTCAGGCCGATTTCATCGTCGACACCGGACAGGGGATGGACGCCGCGCGGGCGGAGGTCGCTGCAATCATCAGCCAGCTGATAGGGGTTGGCAAGCCAGGTGGTTGAGCCCACCGCTCGACCGCCAGCTGTCGATGTGAGAGCCGCTTATCTGCCTGCCGGCTTTGCTCCTTCCTCCCCCTCCGGAGTTGGGGACGGCATTCGCCAAACGCGCAGTAGCCGCAACCCAGGCACAATCTGGCAAGCAAGAAAACCTAGGCAAGCGGCAAAGGTCGACCCCCACTCCGTCGAGCTTCGCTCGACACCTCTCCCCCGATCGACGGGGGAGAGGAAAGGTGCAGGGCGATGAGGGGCGGCGCAAACCTGTGCGATTGCCCTGGCCATCATAGTTTCTCATTGCCATTTTGTTCCGCTCTCACGATTCTGCTCCTTTGGAGCGACTGATTCGATGCGTGAGATCATCTTCGACACGGAAACCACCGGCCTCGATTCGCGCGACGACCGCGTGATCGAGCTGGGCGGCGTCGAACTGGTCAACCGTTTTCCGACCGGCAGGACCTTCCACCACTACATCAACCCGCAAGGCCGCGCGATCCATGTCGAGGCACAGGCGGTGCACGGCATCAGCGCGGCGGACCTCGCTGGCAAGCCGACCTTTGCCGAGATCGTGCAGGAGTGGCTGGACTTTACCGACGGCGCCAAGCTGGTCGCCCACAACGCCACTTTCGATGTCGGCTTCCTCAACGTCGAATTCGGCCGGCTGGGTCACCCTGTCATCGACAACGGCGTCGTCGTCGACACGCTGGCGCTGGCGCGCCGCAAGCACCCGATGGGTCCTAATTCGCTCGATGCACTCTGCCGGCGCTACGGCATCGACAACACCAAGCGCACCAAGCACGGCGCCCTGCTCGATTCCGAATTGCTGGCCGAGGTCTATATCGAGCTGATCGGCGGCAAGCAGGCGGCCCTCATCCTCGACAGCGCCACCGCGCCGGCCCAGGGCGAGAATGTCCGCCAGATCGAAATCGTCGTCGCCCCGCGCCCGGCGCCACTGCCGCCGCGCGTGACAGAAGCCGAACGTGCCGCGCACGCCGGCATGGTCGGGACATTGGGTGAAAAGGCGCTGTGGCTGAAGGTTCACGGGAACTAAAATCGTCCCGTTGGCGATCCTTGCCGCCCCCCTCTGCCCTGCCGGCGCCTCAATCGTCCCGCCCAAAACAAAAAACCCGGCGCAAGGCCGGGCTTTTCACAATCCGTGGCAGGCAGCCCTCAGCTCACCTGGACCTTCGACGACGCCTGGTCCTCCGCCAGCTTCTGCTGGAACATCTGCGCGAAGTCGATCGGGTCGAGCATCAGCGGCGGGAAGCCGCCATTGCGGGTTGCCTCGGCGATGATCTGGCGGGCGAACGGGAACAAAAGACGCGGGCATTCGATGAACAGGATCGGCAGCATGTGTTCCTGCGGAAAGCCTGCGATGGCGAACACGCCGCCATAGACCAGCTCGACATTGAACAGCACTTCCTGGTCGAAGGACGCCTTGGCGTTGAGCGTCAGATTGACGTCGAACTGCTTGTCGGAGAGCGGGTTGGCGTTGACGTTGACATTGATGGCGATGCCCGGCGCCTTGTCGCGGCCGCGCAGCGAATTCGGCGCGCCGGGGCTTTCGAAGGACAGGTCCTTCACATATTGCGCCAGAACGTTGAGCGACGGCTGCGCCGCATTGCCGTTTCCGTTGGCTGCGCCGACCGGCGCGTCATCTTTGCTGGCCATAAGCCTTGTCCTCTTGCCTGGGCAGCGTCGCTGACCGAATTGAAATCGGGCGTTCGCTACCATGGCGGGGATGACAAGACAAGGTTTGCCGCCTTGCTTCCCGGCTGCGGCATGGAGATGGGACGGCGCGTTAATCGTCCTTCAGGCGGCGCCACGGCGAGTTGTGATCCGGGCCGCGCTTCAGATCGTCCTCGCGCGAATAGTCGCCGTCTTCGAGGTCGATGACCCTGTCGCGCTGGCGGCCACGAAAACCGCCGGACGAGAAATCGGTGGCGACGACAATGCGGCCCTTGAACCGGCTCCAGGCAAAGTCGCGCAACGGCGGCAGAAACAGCAGCAGGCCGATAATGTCGGTGATGAAGCCGGGGATGATCAGGAGGATTGCCGCAACCACGATCATGGCGCCGTGCGCAAGGTGGCGGCTGGGGTTCTGGCCGGCGGCCATCTCGGTGCGGATGCGGGCCATGACACCAAAACCCTGGTATCGGAGCAAAAGCACGCCGGCGATGCTCGAGGCCAGCACGAGGCCTACCGTCGCCAGCGCGCCGACCTCGCGGCCGACGATGACGAAACCGGCAATTTCCAGCAGCGGCAGTGCAAGGAGAAAGAAGGGAAGCAGCGAAATGCGCAAGTCTTGCCAACCTTTTTCGATCGTCATGACCGTTTTGATTGTTTTGGCCGCCAGCTGGCAATCGCCGCTGGCACTGAGGCTGTTAGATAGGTATGCCTGCCTTTGATTTGAATGATTGCGCCTTGCGTTCTATATGCTTTGAATGTTGAACGCTATGCGACCGCGGCCGTTGGGCCTGACGGTCCGGCCACAGGGCAGGGATTGATTGGCGGAAGATATGGGATTCTTCGACTTCGGCACGATTTTCTTCCTGATTGCGGCGGTGGTCATCTTTTTCCAGCTGCGCAATGTGCTGGGCCGCCGCACCGGCAGCGAACGGCCGCCCTTCGATCCCTATTCGGCGGCTCGCACCAGCGACAAGGATGCCGCCCAGAAATCCGAAAACGTCGTCTCGCTGCCGCGCAAGCGTCCGCCAGGCGAGCCGGCTCCCGACGCCTATGCCGCGATCGACGCTTTCGCCAAGCCCGATACCGACCTCAACAAGGGCCTGCGCACGATCAAGGACAATGATCCGTCCTTCGAGCCGAAGGGTTTCGTCGACGGCGCCAAGATGGCTTACGAGATGATCGTCATGGCCTATGCCGACGGCGATCGCAAAACGCTGAAGAACCTGTTGTCGCGCGAGGTCTATGACGGTTTTGTCGCCGCTATCGGCGAGCGCGAGGCCAAGGCGGAAAAGATCCAGTCCTCCTTCGTCGGCATCGACAAGGCCGATATCGTCTCGGCCGAGATGAAGGGCGGCGAGGCGCATGTCACGCTGCGCATCATCAGCGAGCTGATTTCGGCGACCCGCGACAAGGCCGGTGCCGTCATCGACGGCGACCCGGAAACCGTCGCCGAGGTCAAGGATGTCTGGACCTTCGCCCGTGACACGCGCTCGCGCGATCCGAACTGGAAGCTCGTCGCCACCGAGGAAGAAGACTAGGGAATACGCGGCGAGGCTCCGGTGTCGCTATCGCCTCTTTTTGTCGAGAAAGCCTTCGGCGATCTGCCCGGCTGGAACGATGACGACCATTCGGCGGCCTTCGCCGCCTTTCGCCGCTCCGCCTTCCATGTCCTGACCAAACCCTATCGCAGCGGCGCGCTCGGCGTCGACTTCGACGCCTTTGCGGATGCCTACGCCGAGGCCCGGACCGTTTCGCCGGCGATTCGGTCGCCGGTTTTGACCCGCGGGGAGGCCCGCGCCTTCTTCGAGCGCCATTTTGTCCCGGCGCTTATCCCTGCCGAAAATGGGCTCGTCACCGGTTTCTATGAACCGCAAGTCGAGGCGTCACCGGTGCGCACGGACCGGTTTTCGGTGCCGCTGCTGTCGCGCCCGGCCGATCTCGTCGATATCGATGACGCAAACCGGCCGCCGGGCCTGGACCCCTATCTCGCTTTCGCGCGCCAGACGCCGAACGGGCCGGTCGAATATCATGACCGTGGCGAGATCGAGCGCGGCGCGCTTGATGGCAAGGGCCTGGAAATCGCCTGGTTGGCCGACAAGGTCGATGCCTTCTTCATTCACGTGCAAGGTGCCGCACGCCTCGCCATGACCGACGGCCGGCTTGCCCGCGTCACCTATGCCGCCAAATCCGGCCAGCGCTTCACCGGACCAGGCAAGGTCCTGAGCGAGATTGGCGAGATCCCGCTGGCGGAAGTGACGATGCAATCGATCCGCGCCTGGTTCAAGGCGCATCCGGACCGCGTCGACGAGATCCTGTGGCAGAACCGCTCCTACATCTTCTTCCGCCACGCCGATGTCGAGGACGTTGCCCTTGGTCCGATCGCCGCCGCCAAGGTGCCGCTGACGCCGGGCCGCTCGATCGCCGTCGACCGCCTGCTGCACACATTCGGCACGCCCTTTTACATCGACGCGCCGACGCTCGCCGCCTTCGACGCAAAACCATTCCGCCGCCTGATGATCGCGCAGGACACTGGCTCCGCCATCACCGGGCCGGCGCGGGGCGACCTGTTCGCCGGTTCGGGCGATGCCGCGGGCGAGATCGCCGGCGTGGTCCGCAATGCCGCGGATTTTTATGCACTGGTGCCGCGCGCGCTCATTGCGGGTGCGGTCCGATGACCCGGCGCCCGGACAAGCTCAGCGAGGACGACCGGGTTCTGTGGAACCTGGTGGCGCGCACGGCCAAGCCGCTGAAGGGGAAATTTGCCGTCGATATCCCCGAAATTCCTGCCGAGGCCAAGCCAAGCCAGTCGCAGCCCGCCCAGCCCGTCGCCAATGTCGCAGGGACCGCGAAGCCGAAGGCGCAGCATGTCACGCACCGCCTCGACGAACCGACGCTGGACAAATTGTCGAAGGGCCGGCTGCCGATCGAGGGCCGCGTCGATCTGCACGGCATGACGCAGGACGAGGCCTACTCGCTGCTGTTCTCGTTCCTGCACCGGGCGCATGCCGGCGGCGTCCGCTATGTCCTGGTCATCACCGGCAAGGGCTCGTCTTCCGGCGGCGATGGCGTGTTGCGGCGCGCCGTGCCGGCCTGGCTGTCGACGCCTGCCTTCCGGCCGCTCGTCTCCAGCCACGATCATGCCGCCCGCAATCATGGCGGTTCGGGTGCGCTCTATATCCGCCTGCGGCGGGTCCGTTCATGAGGACGGGCGCATGACCCCGTTCGGCGAGAAGCTGCGGACGCTGAGAAGCGAACGCGGTGTCCGCCAGAAGGACATGGCGGCGGCGATCGGCGTCAGCGCCGCCTATCTGTCGGCGCTCGAACATGGCAGGCGAGGCGCCCCGACCTGGACGCTGATCCAGAAGATCATCGGCTATTTCAACATCATCTGGGACGATGCCGAGGAACTGGCGCGGCTGGCCGAGGCCTCGCACCCGCGTGTAAAACTCGACACGTCGGGTCTTTCCCCCGCCGCCACCGAGCTCGCCAATCTGCTGGCGGAAAACATCGAGAAACTCGACGAAACCGAGCTTCGCCGCATCACCGCATCGATCCGCGCGGCGTTAAACCAGCGGCCGTAGCCTGACGGTCCGCGCCGGTACAAGTTCGCCTGCCTCACGAGGACACTGCCCGCCGGCGGCCCGCCGGCGGGCACAGTGGTGAGATCATTTCTTGCCGGCGGTGCCGCCATTTCCACCCCGGCCATGATCGCCGTGGTCGTGGCCATTGTTTCCGCCGCCCAGGCAGTCCGACGCCCCGGCATCACCGCAACAGCGGCCGGCCCAGAGGTCGTTGAGGTTGGTTTTGGCACAGCTGGTGGTCTGATCGGCCATGGCGGATCCGGCCATGCTCGACACCGCGATAGCGGCAAGAAGGGTGTTTCGCAGAAAAGCAGTCATCTGAAGTCTCCATGGTTGGTTTCGGTTCACGGCTGTGTGTCGCTGGCCGGAGCGAAATGGTTCACGGAGAAATGCGAATTCTGGCGGAGGGCCCATCGATTTCGTCATCCACGGGCGGAGCGGGCGCGCAGACCCGAGGATCCATGCCGCGAGTTGCGAGCGTCGCGACGGGGCAAAAGATCTGGTGATGACGGTATGACGATTGCAGGCGCCTGTTCCTGCGCCGCAGCGTTCTTCATCGGCATCACGGCATGGATCCCGGGTCTTCGCGACGGAGCTTCGCTCCTGCTCCGCCCTGGGATGACGAAGCGTTGGATGCCGCCCCTAGGGAAGCCGCCGTTGCTGGTGCCTACTGAACCGCGCCGACCAGAACTTGCTGGCCACCGCGGATCGAGACCCAGCGGCCGGTGTTGTCGATCGCCTGCCGCTTGAGGAAGCGATAGCCGGTCGCG
The DNA here is from genome assembly GCF_003998165.1 of Mesorhizobium sp. M7A.F.Ca.US.007.01.2.1. Taxonomy (NCBI): domain Bacteria; kingdom Pseudomonadati; phylum Pseudomonadota; class Alphaproteobacteria; order Hyphomicrobiales; family Phyllobacteriaceae; genus Mesorhizobium; species Mesorhizobium sp. M7A.F.Ca.US.007.01.2.1. The sequence goes on from NZ_RZQP01000001.1 coordinate 47,955, forward strand.
TCCCATGGCTTGACCTTGTCGGTCAGATTGTCGAGCACATAGTCGCCCTCGTCGGTGCGCACCGTCAGCACGGCGTGGCCCTCGCCGTCGGGCTTGCGCACGACGGTGATCAGAAGATCGGCAAGCGAGATGCTCATGCGCGAAAGCTGGCGCCGCTTTTCCAGCACATAGTCCTCGCAATCGCCGACGCCCTTGTCGGGATAAGCCCAGACCTCGTCCTTGCCGTAGATGTCCATGTCGCTCATCGGCTTGACGGCGGCGTTGACCCTGGCGGTGACATTGAGAAGCTTGCGCATCAGCGCGTCGGTCATCGGAGCCGGCGCCAGATTGGCCGGGCGGATCGAGCACTCGCCCGGATGCAGCTTGCAGAAATCATAGTGGCCGATCGGCTGCGAGGTGAGCCCCCCGGTCGCCATCGCTCCACCCGCCAAGGCCGGTGCCACCCAGCCCGCCGTCATTGCCAGCCCGGCCGCCACATACACGCGCAGCCGTCGCGCCATCGATGAGGAAATCATTGTCCCCGCTCACCCTTTGTTATTAACGAAAGGTTAAGGGGGATTTACAGTCCGTGTCAATTACGACGACGGTCGGATTGTCGGCATGGTTACCCGAGGGGCTGGACAGCGGCACTTGTGCAACAGAATCAGCCAGCCAGCCGGCTTTTACCGGTCAATCGCATGGCTTGTCGCCGTTAAGCTTGGTTTTATGCAAATCATCGTCCCAAAACCCGCAATTTTGGACGACGTGCATTATCTCTTGGCGGCGCGGACCAGCTTCGGCTTCGCCGCGACACGCTCCTGGCGGCCGTAGCTGGTGATGAAGTCGACGATGCGCGGCACGATTTCGGAGCGGAAGCGAGAACCGTTGAACACGCCGTAATGGCCGACCGCCGGCTGCATGTAGTGGGCGTGCCGCTCAGCCGGGATATTGGGGCAAAGATCATGCGCTGCCTTGGTCTGGCCAAGGCCTGATATGTCGTCGTTCTCGCCTTCGACCGTGAACAGCGCGACGTTGCGGATCGCCGACGGATCGATCCTGGTGCCGCGATGCGTCATCTCGCCCTTTGGCAAGGCCTGCCGCACGAAGACGGTGTCGACGGTCTGCAGGTAGAATTCGGCCGTCAGGTCCATGACCGCCAGATACTCGTCGTAGAAATCGCGGTGCTTCTCGGCATTGTCGCCATCATGCTTCACCAGATGCATGAAGAAGTCCTTGTGGGCGATGATGTGGCGATCGAGGTTCATGCTCATGAAGCCGGACAGCTGCAGGAAGCCTGGATAGACCTCGCGGCCGAAGCCTGGCACCGGCCACGGCGCATGCATCACGACATTGTCGCGGAACCAGTCGATGCCTTTTTCCTGCGCCAGCAGATTGACCGCGGTCGGGTTGCTGCGCGTGTCGATAGGCCCGCCCATCAACGTCATCGTCGAGGGCACGAACGGGTCGCCCTTGGATTCCATCAGCGCCACGGCGGCCAGCACCGGCACGGAAGGCTGGCACACCGCCATCACATGCGTGTCCGGCCCGAGCGTGTGCAGCATGTCGATGACATAGTCGATGTAGTCGTCGAGATCGAATTGGCCGTCGGCAAGCGGCACCATGCGGGCATCGACCCAGTCGGTGATGTGCACGTCGGCATAGGGCAGCATCGCTTCCACCGTGCCGCGCAGCAGCGTCGCATAATGGCCCGACATCGGCGCCACGATCAGAAGCTTCGGATCGGGCTTGCGCCCGGCGGGGACAGCGCGCTCGAAGCGCACGAGATTGCAGAACGGCTTCGACCAGACGGTCTTCTCGGCGACCTCGACGCTCTTCCAGTCGACCACGGTCTTGCTCAGGCCGAAGGCCGGCTTGCCGTAGCGGCGCGTGGTGCGCTCGAACAGTTCGGCCGTCGCCGCGATCGAACGGCCCCATTGCGTGTGGGAAAACGGATTGAGCGGATTGGAGTAGAACATCCGCACCGCGTCGGCATAGAGGCGCGCCGGCTGCAGGGCGGCGTGGTTCATCTCATAGAGCTGGTAGAACATCGAGAAACCCCGCTGCTGCCTGCGACCGAAGGCACGACGAGCAGCGCCGAGCCTAAATGTCTCGCGGGGAAGTTAACAACTAATTGCTGCGATGCAATACGTCACGCTGCGTGACCAATGCTTCTTTGGTTCAAGGCCATGGAAATCGGGGCCGAACGGTGCCAGCCGGCTCAGTGTGCGGCTGCGAAATGTGTAGGTAATGTGTCCGGCCCTTGCCGGACACAGGAAGCTCTAGACGCGCGCCATGCACACGGAAGTGTGGCCGGAGCCGATGAAGCCGAGCTGGCCGGCCGCGCCCTTCGACAGGTCGAGCACGCGTCCCTTGATGAACGGACCGCGATCGTTGATGCGCACGACGACGCTGCGGCCGTTGTTCTTGTTGGTCACCCTGAGCTTGGTGCCGAAAGGCAAGGTGCGATGCGCGGCGGTCATCGCCGACGGGTTCATGCGCTCGCCCGAGGCGGTTCTGGAGTGCAGGGCGTACCACGAGGCGCGGCCGCACTGGGCGGCGGCGGTCGCCGAAGAAGCGCCGACCATCAGGCCAGCAGCGATCGTTACCGCGACAATCGCGGTCTGTTTTGGGTTCTTCATATTTGGGGGATGGCTCCGTTTTTGACAGACCCCAGCCGTTAGGTGCCAAATAAGGCGGGAAATGCGGCAGTGATCTGGCGGTTCCGTGGCAATGGCACACGTTTGGAGTCGCTGGGTAACAGTCTGTCAGGGATTTTCCGGCACGCGATGATCAATCAACGATGATCTTTGTGTTGCTATCGGGCATCCGTTTGACAAGATCGAACATTAATATCCAAGTAGAGCTCGGCGCGGCCGGGCCACTTCCTTTGGCTCTTTTATCGCGGTCCCGATGCTGTAACCAATCGACTTCAAAAGGGAGATCCGGCAATGAGGCTGACCAAAAATCTGCTGGCGTTGATTGTGCTTGCCGTCGGCGCGCTGTGGTCGCTGCAAGGCATCGGCGTTGTCGGCGGCAGCTTCATGACCGGCCAGTCGCAATGGCTCTATATCGGCGTCGTCACCATGCTGGTCGGGCTGATCGGGTTGGTGTGGGCGAACCGGTCAAGCGGGTGAGCTTGATGAAAGGTCGACCCCCACTCCGGCCCTTCGGGCCACCTCTCCCCCGATCGACGGGGGAGAGGAAAAGCGCGAGCTCGCCGACCTTGGCTCCTTTCCTCTCCCTCCGGAGGGGGGGAGAGGTGGTGCTGCGAAGCTGCGACGGAGTGGGGGAAGGCGGTCCTCCAGGGCCCTGCCCCCGACAGCCCTACCCGAACAGCCGATCCAGAATCTTGCCCTCCAGCCGGGCCAGCTCCACCGAACCGCGCCGGCGCGGCCGTTCCACGGGCACATCCAGATCGAGCGCGACCCGGCCTTCACTGATCACCACGACCCGGTTGGCGAGCGCGACCGCTTCGGCGACATCATGCGTGACCAGCACGGCCGTGAACTTCTGCGCGATCCAGATGCGTTCCAGAAGCTGCTGCATCTCGATGCGGGTCAGGGCGTCGAGTGCGCCGAGCGGCTCGTCGAGAGCCAGGATCTGCGGGTGGCCGACCAGCGCGCGGGCCAGCGCCACGCGCTGCTTCTGACCTCCGGACAGCACCGAAGGCCATTCGTCGGCCCGGTCGGCAAGCCCGACCTCGCCGAGGATGTCGAGCGCGCGGTGCCTCGCTTCGCTACCGGTGGCGATGCCGGTCAGCCCGACCTCGACGTTTTTCACCACGCTGGCCCAGGGCAGGAGCCGTGGCTCCTGGAACATGAAGCGCGTGCGGCTGTGTCCTTCCTCTTCGACGCCGAAGGACAGCGATCCCGATGTCGGCCGGTCGAGCCCGGCCAGAAGCCGCAACAGCGTGCTCTTGCCGCAGCCGCTCTTGCCGATGACGGCGAGGAACTGCCCGGCCGGCACGTCCAGGTCGATGCCGTCGAGCACGGTCTTGTCGCCGAAGCGCTTGCCGGCATGCCTGAAGGCAAAGGCCCGCTGTCCTTCGACGGAGCCGATCGGCCGCACCGGCGTGGCGACGAAGGAACGGGCTGCGGTCAGGCTGGCGGCGGTCATGGGCAATCTCTCATCCGTTCTGGAAGGCCGGATGCCAGCCAAGCGACAAACGCTCGAGCAGGCGGGCGAGGCTGTCGGCGAGCTTGCCGAGCAGCGCGTAGATCAGGATCGACAGCACGACGACATCGATCAGCAGGAATTCGCGCGCCTGCATGGCCATGTAGCCGAGGCCCGAACTGGCCGAGATGGTTTCGGCGACGATCAGCGTCAGCCACATGATGCCCAGGGCATAGCGCAGGCCGACGAAGATCGACGGCAGCGCGCCGGGCAGGATGACGCGGAAGAACAGGGCGCGCCGGTCCATGCCGTAGACGCGGCCCATCTCGACCAGCTGTGGGTCGACGCTCTGGATGCCGAGCAGCGTGTTGACGTAGATCGGAAAGAACACGCCGAGCGCCACCAGGAACAGCTTGGCTTCCTCGTCGATGCCGAACCACAGGATGACCAGCGGGATCAGCGCCAGATGCGGAATGTTGCGGATCATCTGCAGCGTCGTGTCGGTCAGGCCGCGGCTGAGCGTCGACAGCCCGTTGGCAAGGCCAAGCGCAAAACCGATGGAGCCACCGACGGCAAAGCCGGCAAGGGCGCGCGCGGTCGAGACGCCGATGTTGCGGATCAGTTCGCCCGACAGCGTCAGCCGCCAGAAGGCCTCGGCGACCGCGCTGGGCGCCGGCAGCACGTTGGCCGGCATGACGCCGGCGCGGCTGGCAATCTCCCAGCCGGCAATGATCAGCGCCGGCAGCAGCCAGCCGATGGCGTTGCTATGCAGGCGCGTGGAAAAGCTCATGACGAAGCCTGCAGGCGGTTGGCGCCATGGAAGCCGACCGAGAATTCGTTGGCGATGTTCTCATGCGCCCGCTGCCGCCTGGTGCCGAGCCCGAGCTTCGGAAACAGAAGCTCGGCGACGCGGTAGGCCTCCTCGAGATGCGGATAGCCCGAGCCGATGATGGTATCGATGCCGATCGCCTGGTATTCGCGGATGCGCCCGGCGATCTGTTCCGGCGTGCCGACCAGCGCCGTGCCGGCGCCGCCGCGCACCAGCCCGACGCCGGCCCACAGATTGGGCGACACCACCAGCCTGTCACGGCGGCCGCCATGCAGCTCCGACATGCGGCGCTGGCCGACCGAATCCATCTGGTTGAGGAAGCGCGCCTGCGCGTTTTCGATCTGGGCGTCGGTGACATGGCTGATCAGCCGGTCGGCGGCGCGCCAGGCTTCGTCCTCGGTCTCGCGCACGATGAAATGCAGCCGGATGCCGAAGCGCAGTTTTCTGCCGCGCCGCGCCGCCTTTGCGCGCGCCGCGGCCAGCTTCTCGGCGACCTGCGCCGGCGGTTCGCCCCAGGTCAGATACATGTCGACGAGGTCCGCGGCGAGGTCCTGGCCGGCATCCGACGATCCGCCGAAATAGAGCGGCGGCCGTTCCTGGTGCGGCAGAAGGTCGAGGCGGCCATTTTCGACGCGGTAATATTTGCCGTTGAAATTGACCCGCTCGCCGGACACCAGGCCGCGCCAGATGGTCAGGAATTCATGCGCCTGGGCATAGCGCTCGTCATGCGGCAGGAAGACGCCGTCGCCGGCGAGCTCGGTCGGGTTGCCGCCGACCACGACATTGAGCAGCAGGCGGCCATTGCTCAAGCGATCGAGGGCGGCGGTCTGGCGTGCGGCGAAAGTCGGCAGCGTCACGCCCGGCCGCAGCGCGACCAGGAACTTCAGTTTTTCGGTGAGTGTCGCGAGGCCCGTCGCGGTGATCCAGGAATCCTCGCAATTCTGGCCGGTCGGCAACAGCACGCCGGGAAAGCCGAGCCGGTCGACCGCCTGCGCGATCTCCTTGAAGTAGCCGAATTCGGGCGGCCGCTGCTGCTCCTCGGAACCGAGATAGGAGCCGTCGCCATGCGTCGGGATGAACCAGAAGAAATCGAGCGGTGCGGTGCTGGCAGGCGCGGTCATGTCTGGCACAGTCACGGGCGGATCTCCTGGAGATATGGGTGCGAACGCAAATGGCGCCGGGCGTTCTCATCCGGCGCCGTCAGGGGACAAGTCAGTTGCCGGGTGCCGTCCACACCGCGTCGGAGATGCGGACCGTGTTCGGGATCAGCCCGAGCTTGAAGAAGCGGTCTGCGGTCGCCTGCTGGCCGGCGATGATCTCGTCGGTGATCGGGAAGACGCCGAATTTGGTGCGGTTGGCGGCGATGATCTGCGCGTCGAGCGGCACGCCGGTCACCTCATGCAGCGCCGCGGCCACCTTGTCGCGGTTCTGGTCGGCCCATTTCGCCGCCTCGCCCAAGGCTGATATCGTTGTGGTGACGGTTTCGGGATGCGCCTTGGCGAAGTCCTTGTTGGCGAGGAAATAGGTGTTGACCTTCAGCACCTCGCTGGAGCGGGCCAGCACACGCGGCTGGTAGCGGGTTTCGGCGATGGCGAAGAACGGATCCCAGACGGTCCAGGCATCGATCTGGTCGCTGGCAAAGGCTGCGGCCGCATCCGCCGGGCTGAGATAGACCGGCGTGATCTGGTCGAACGGGATGCCGGCCTTCTCCAGCGCGGCGACGAGCAGATTGTGCGCGCTGGTGCCCTTGCCGACACCGACGCGCTTGCCCTTGAGATCGGCGACCGACTGGATCGGCGACGCCGGCTTGACGAAGATCGCCTCGCCCTCGCCATTCGACGGCAGCGCTGCGGCATAGACGATGTTGGCACCGGCCGACTGGCCGAAGATCGGCGGCGCGTCGCCGGTCCAGCCGACATCGATGGCGCCGACATTGAGCGCCTCGACCAGCGGCGGACCGGCGGTGAACTCGACCCACTTGACCGTCACGCCCTTGTCTTCAAGTGCCTTCTCGATCACCTGCTGCTGCCTGGCGATCACCGGCAGGCCGGTCTTCTGATAGCCGATGCTGAACTGCTTCAGCTCCTGCGCCGTGGCGCCGAACGACACGGCAACCGTCGCCGCCAGCAGGCCGATGCCGAAAACACGTCTCGTTAGATTGAACATTGATCCCTCTCCTTCGCTGCGGATCGGCGCCGGAAATGGCCTCGCCGGTTGGAAGATGGATGAGGCTAGGTAATTCTATAAATTTAGTAGAGGAATGATTTTGCGAGTTAGAGGGGAGAATGGGAATTATCTTCTTTGGCTACCTGGAATTCGCCATCCTGGGGTCTGCGCTGCGTCGCTTCGCTCCTTGCTCCGCCCTAGGATGACGAAGACGCGGGGGCTAGTGCCAATCGCCAATCCCCTCACTGCGACCAGTACTGCCAGGCCCAGTAAAAACTCTCGTCGCGTGGCGGCAGGCGGTCGCGCTCGGCGTCCCAGCGGACCGGCGTTGGCGATTTCGGTTGCTGTTCAAGCGGCTGGCTTTCCCTGGTCCAGGCGAGAAGCCAATTGCCGGCCTGGGCGAACAGCACGGCGGTGGAATGGGTCATCGGCATTCTCTCCTGCTCTTCTGGTTCCCAATCATTCGCGTCCCGCCCACGGGACGAGCACGCGCTCGATCCTGCGGAGGGTGAATTCCAGCACGAAGGCAATGGCCGCGATCACCAATATGCCCATCACCACCACGTCGGTGACGAGGAACTGGGCGGCCGACTGGATCATGAAACCAAGCCCGCGCGTCGCCGCCACCAGTTCGGCGGCGACCAGCGTCGACCAGCCGGCGCCGAGCGCGATGCGCAGGCCGGTCAGGATCGCCGGCAGCGCGCTCGGCAGGATGACATGGCGGACCACTTGGCGCTGAGTAGCACCCAGTGAGCGCGCCGCATTGATGCGTTCCTGCGAAACGCCGCGAACGCCGGACGCGGTCGACAATGCCACCGGCGCCAGCATGGAAATAGTGATCACCAGGATCTTCGACGGTTCGCCGATGCCGAACCAGATGACGACCAGCGGCAGGTAGGCGAGCGGCGGGATCGGCCGCAGGAACTCAAGCAGCGGATCGAAGATGCCGCGCCCGATCGTGCTGATGCCGATGGCGAGCCCAACCGGCACGCCGACGAGGATGGCGGCGATCAGCGCGGCGAAAACCCGGCCCAGGCTGGCGACGGCATGCTGCAGCAGCGTCGCATCGACGAAGCCGTCGCGGGCGACGGTGATGAACTTGTTCCACACCGCAACCGGCGAGGGCAGGAACACTGGCGACACCAGTTGCAGGCGGGCCGACAGCGCCCACAGCGCCAGCACCACCAGGATGGTCACCACGCTGACCGCGCGCGCGGAAACGCCTTTGCGTTTCGGGCTGGACCGCGACCACGGCACCGACAGGCCGTCGGTCTCGTCGACCTTGTGTCCCGGCCGCTCGGTGTAGGAGGTAACGGTCATGCCGCCTCTCCTTCGAAGATCGCGTCGGTTAGTTCGCCGCGCGCCGCGGCGAAGGCCGGGTCGGTCTTGATGGTGCGGATGGCCTCGCCCGATGCGTAGCGCCTGGAGAAACCGGGTTCGAAAGTTTGCACCACGCGGCCCGGACCAGGCGCCAGCACGACGATGCGGGTGGCCAGCACCAGCGCCTCCTCGATGCCATGCGTCACCATCAGCACGCCGACATCGCTTGCCGTCCACAGATCGAGCAGCGTCGTCTGCATGCGCTCGCGCGTCAGCGCATCGAGCGCGCCGAGCGGTTCGTCGAGCAGCAGGAATTCGGGTTCGGCGGCGAGCGCCCGGGCCAGGCCGACACGCTGGCGCATACCGCCGGAAAGCTCCCAGATGCGCTTGTCGCCGGCATCGGCGAGCTTCACCAGCGCCAGCAGCTCATCGGCGCGCCGCGCCCGCTCGGCCGGAGCGACACCGCGCAGCCTGAGCGCGAAGGCAACGTTTTCGCGCGCCGTCAGCCATGGGAACAAAGCATCGTTCTGGAACACCACCGCCCGGTCCGAGCCAGGTGCTGTGATCGGCTTGCCGTTGATGGAAGCCGTACCGCGCGCCGGCGCGACAAGGCCGGCGGCGACGTTGAGCAGCGAGGTCTTGCCGCAGCCGGAACGGCCCACCAGCACGACGAAATCGCCCTTGGCGACATCGATCGACACCCGCTCGACGGCAGGCGCTGCCTGGCCGTCATAGTGGATCGAGACCTTGTCCAGTACGAGATGCGGGTCGAGCACGAGATGCGGCATGGATGCCTCGCGGTTCGTTGAAATCCGACTGCCCCGGCCCTCGTCAGCGGTTCCGGGGCAGTCAGCACGCGGCGTTAGGGAAAAAGATCCGCGCGCGTTCAGAGCAATTCCAGGAAAAGCGTGAAGCGGTTTTCCGTCCGGAATTGCGTTAAGCGAGTACTAGTTCGAGGCGAGCGCCTCGGTGACGTATTTCGACGATACGTATTTCGAATAGTCGGGAAGCACGGCGTCGATCTTGCCTTGCTCCTTGAGGAAGGTGGATGTCGCTTCGACCGCCTTGACCGTGCCGCCGCCGAGGAATTTGTCGGAGGCCTGCTCTTCCAGCGTCGGGAAGACATAGCCCTTGAGCAGCTGCGGCACTTCTTCCAGCTTGGCGCCGGTGAGTTTGGCGATCGCGGCCGCCTGCGGCGACGATACCGACCAGGCTTCGGGCTTGGCGAGGAACTCGGCATATGCCGCGCCCGTCACCTTGACGAAGTCGCGCACCGCTTCCGGGTTCTTTTCGGCGAAGTCGGTGCGCACGATCCAGGCGTCGAAGGTCGGCGCGCCCCAGGCGGCGACCTGCGAGGAATCCACCACCACCTTGCCCGTCGTCTTGATCTGGCCGAGCGCCGGATCCCAGACATAAGCGGCGTCGATGTCGCCGCGCGAGAAGGCGGCGGCGATTTCCGGAGGCCGGAGATTGAGGATCTCGACCGACTTCGGATCGACGCCCTCATGCTTCAGTGCTGCGAGCAGGCTGTAATGCGTCGTCGAGACGAACGGCACGGCGACCTTCTTGCCGGCGAGATCGGCGATTTTCTCGATGCCGGCGCCGTTGCGTGCCACCAGCGCCTCGGATTCGCCGATCAGGCCGACGATGAAGATGGTCTGGATCGGCAACTCGCGGCTCGCCGCCGCCGCCAGCGGACTCGAGCCGACATAGCCGATATCGACCGAACCGGAAGCGACCGCGGCGATGACATCGGCGCCGGAATCGAATTTGCGCCAATCAATGGTGGCCTTCGTCGCCTTTTCATAGGCGCCGTCGGCCTGCGGCACTTTCGAGGGTTCGACCACCGTCTGGTAGCCGATGGTGATCTTGAGGTCGTTGGCAAGGGCCGGGCCGAGGAAGGCCGCACCGGCAAGTGCCGCCGACGAGAGCAGAAGAATGCGTCGCGAAATGGTGGACATGAAGGGCTCCTGAAAAGAGAAAAACCGGAATGCTTCATAATAGTCAGCTAATTCTATGGTTCTTGTAGAGTTAAATCCTTCCAACCAAGGCGGGCTTGTTAGAAAAAAGCTGTCGATGGTGAGGTGGTGAGGCGGATAGGGTGGTTGCGGTGGGGCAGAGTGTCGCCACAGGGCAGGCCTTTCGACGCCGGCGGGCCAGCGCCCCCCTCTGTTCCACCGACCTTTAACCTCCTGAACTGCGGTGATGGCTCCGCCTACGCCCACCGCGAACTAGAATTCCCGCTTCCGGCCTCTTCCAGGCAAATTCATGCCTCAAATAACCGCCGATTTGACAACCCATTCCGCGTGTTCGAGGGTAAGTATAGTAATCTTATCGACATTGAGATTGGAGGCGACGATGAGCAGTCACCATATCGCGATGATCGCGCCCCCAAACTCGTGCGCTTTTGTGTCCCTGTGGGCACAAAGGCTAGTCAAAATGGCCCGCGCGGCTTGAAAACGAAGCAAAATCAGAAGTTCTCGGCTTGTACATCATGTCACTAGAATTTATGTGTCATGCGGGCTTGGACGCGGCGGCAACGCACGCCAGGCGTTTTGCAACCGATGGTTCCATGCCGTCGCATGCCAGAGAAAATTTGATCTCATGCTCACCAAAAAAGGTAAGTACGGCCTCAAGGCGCTTGTCCACCTCGCGCGATTGCCGGCCGGGCAGCTCGCCTTCGTCAACGACGTCGCCACCGGCAACAACATCCCGAAGAAATTTCTCGACGCCATCCTGGGCGAGTTGCGCAATGCCGGCTTCGTCCAGAGCCGCAAGGGCAAGGATGGCGGCTATCGCCTGGCGCGCCCCGCCGACGAGATCAAGGTCGGCCATGTGGTGCGCGTCCTCGACGGTCCGCTGGCGCCGATCCCCTGCGCCAGCCGCACCCAGTACCAGCGCTGTGAAGATTGCAACGAGGCGAGATGCCAAGTCCGACATCTGATGCTCGAGGTCCGGCAGGCGATCGCCGAGGTGCTCGATCAGCGCAGCCTCGCCGAAATGCGCGATATCTCTCTCGACGACCTGTCGGTCGGCATCGGCGATCTGCCGGTCGCGGTGAAGGTCCAGGCCTGACACTGGCGCTGCGCAGAGCGAAGGCATGCCTATGACCGGGCGCGCCAACTCCATCATCATTGTCGGTGGCGGCGCCAGCGGCGTCGTGCTGGCCGCGCATCTCCTGAAGTCGCCCAATCCCGACCTGCGCGTCACGCTGATCGAAAGGCGCCCGCATTTCGGCCAGGGCATCGCCTATTCGACGCTGCTGTCGGCGCATGTACTGAATGTCAGCGCCGCCGGCATGAGCGCCTATGCCGACGATCCCGGCAATTTCTGGCGCTGGCTTCAGGAACGCGGCCTGGCAACGGCTGAGGAGGCGCCCTTCTATGCGCCACGCAGCATCTATGCCCGCTATCTCGGCGAGTTGCTGGTCGATCTGGAAGCGCGGGAAAAGCAGAGCGGTCGGCTTCGGCTGATCCGCGAGGAAAGCCTCTCGATCACGCCCACCGCCTCCGGCGTCGAAGTGGCGCTGGCCAACGGCACCAGCGTCGTTGCGCATCTCGCCGTGCTGGCCACCGGCCACGACGAGGAGCCGGCGCAAGGCCATGCCATCAGGATGGGATCGGAAGCCGACACAGCACTTCCGCCCGGCGCCGGCGTCATGGTGCTGGGCACCGGCCTCAGCATGGTCGATGCTTTCCTGGCGCTGGAGCAACGCGGCCATCGCGGCGACATCATAGCTGTGTCCAGGCGCGGCCTGCTGCCCTCGCCGCATCGCAAGGGCAATCCGATCAAGCTCGACGTCGCCGACATTCCGCTCGGCACGCAGCTCTCCTATTTCGTCGGCTGGTTCCGCGACCTGATCAAGGAAAACCAGAAGGCCGGCATCGACTGGCGTGACGTCGTCGACGGGCTGCGGCCGTTCAACCAGAAGATCTGGCAGAACTGGCCGGCTTCCGCCAAACGCCGCTTCGTCGAGCACACCAAGGCCTGGTGGGACATCCACCGCCATCGCATGGCGCCCGAGGTCTACGCCCGTGTCACCGAGGCCGTGCAATCCGGCCGCATCCGCCTGGTCGCCGGCCGCGTCGTCGACATTGCGCGCAACGGCGAATTCACCGTCCAGGTCCAGTCGCGTCACACGCAGCGTCTCGAGACCTTCGAGGTTGCCCGCATCTACGATTGCTCTGGCATCGTCAGGGACATCTCGACCTCGTCGAACAGCGTCGTGCGCTCGCTGGTCGACCGCGGCCTGGCAAGGCCGGATCCGCTGCGCATCGGCCTCGACGTATCGACCAAATGCGAGATCATCGCCGGCGACGGAACCGTTTCGGCCAAGATCCTCGCCGTCGGCCCGCTGACGCGCGGCACCTTCTTCGAGATCGACGCCATCCCCGATATCCGCGTGCAGTGTGCGAGGCTGAGCAAGCAGCTGCTGGGGTAGGCTGTGTCGATATTCAGGTGATGCCGGCCTGCAAATGCGGCTTCCTGTGGCTTCCGGTGCTCACGTACCCAAAAGTACGCTCTGCTCCGGTTCTCGGAATCTGCCATTTTCGGCTCGGCCTGACCTGAATCTCAACACACCCTCCAAGCCCTTGAGGCACAAACCGGAATTTCATTCCGCATCTGGCCGGTTGATTGGCACGATCTATCTTCTTTCCGACTGCAAAGGGCTGGAAAAGAGGCTACGCTGCCGCCCTGCCCAGAGGCGGTCGCTTGGTCATGGAGCATCGATATGAGCGAGCATGAGATCGCCACACTGGACAGTGCCCCCTCGGAAGCCGAATTGTCCCGCCTGCGTCCGCCCTACAAGTCGGTGCTCGACCTGATCGGCCAGACGCCGGTGGTCGAGCTGACCAAGTTCGACACCGGCAAATGCCGGCTGTTCATCAAGCTCGAAAGCCAGAATCCCGGCGGCTCGATCAAGGACCGCATCGCGCTGTCGATGATCGCCGCGGCTGAAAAGCAGGGCAAGCTCAAGCGCGGCGGCACCATTGTCGAGGCGACGGCCGGCAACACCGGGCTTGGCCTTGCCCAGGTCGGCATCCCCAAGGGCTATCGCATCGTGCTGGTGGTGCCCGACAAGATGTCGCGCGAAAAGATCCAGCACCTGCGCGCGCTCGGCGCCGAAGTGCGCATGACGCGCTCCGATGTCGGCAAGGGCCATGCCGAATATTACCAGGACATGGCCGAGAAGATCGCGGCGGAAACGCCCGGCGCCTTCTATGCCAACCAGTTCGCCAACCCGGCCAATCCGCTGGCGCATGAAACCACCACCGGCCCGGAGATCTTTTCGCAGCTCGACGGTGATGTGGATGCCGTGGTGGTCGGCGTCGGCTCGGGGGGCACGCTGACCGGGCTTGGCCGCTACTTCGCAAAAGTGTCGCCGAAGACCGAAATGGTGCTGGCCGATCCGGTCGGCTCGGTGCTGGCGCCGCTGATCAAGACCGGCAAGATGGAAGAGGCCGGCAGCTGGACCGTGGAAGGCATCGGCGAGGATTTCGTGCCGCCCAATGCCGATCTGTCGCTGGTCAAGAAGGCCTATTCGATCCCCGACAAGCAAAGCATGCTGGCGGTGCGCGACCTCTTGTCCAAGGAAGGTATCCTTGCCGGCTCATCCTCGGGCACGCTGCTGTCGGCGGCGCTGCGCTATTGCCGCGAGCAGACGGTGCCCAAACGCGTCGTCACCTTCGTCTGCGACAGCGGCAACAAGTACCTGTCGAAGGTGTTCGACGATTTCTGGCTGGCCGAGCAGGGGCTGGCCGAGCACGAGCAGCATGGCGATCTGCGCGACCTGGTGATGCGCTCGCACCGCACCGGCGACACCGTCTATGTCGGCCCGGACGAAAGCCTGCTCAATGCCTATGGCCGCATGCGCCGCTCCGATGTCTCGCAGCTGCCGGTGCTCGACAATGGCAAGCTCGTCGGCATCGTTGACGAAAGCGACATACTGGCCAAGGTCGACGGCCCTTATGACGGCCGCTGGGAGCGCTTCAACGGCCCGGTGCGCACGGCCATGACCTCCAACCTGCACACGCTGCAGGCCAGCCAGACGCTGGACGCGCTGCTGCCGGTGTTCGACCGCAACGAGGTCGCCATCATCTTCGACGGCGACGAATTCGTCGGCCTGATTACCCGCATCGATCTGATCAACCATCTGAGGCGCGCACGATGACCAGCAATACTCCGCCAGCCGGGAAAAACCGTCTGGCTTTCTCGACGCGCACCATCCATGGCGGCCAGAGCCACGACCCGCTGACCGGCGCGGTGATGGTGCCGATCTACGCCACCTCGACCTATGGCCAGCAATCGCCCGGCGTGCACAAGGGCTTTGAATATGCCCGCAGCCAGAACCCGACGCGCTTTGCTTTCGAGCGCGCGGTGGCCGACCTCGAAAGCGGCTCGGCCGCGTTCGCCTTCGCGTCAGGGCTGGCGGCGATCGCCACCGTGCTGGAGCTGCTCGATTCCGGTGCGCATATCGTCGCCACCGACGACATCTATGGCGGTTCCTTCCGGCTGATGGAGCGGGTGCGCAAACGCTCGGCCGATCTGCAGGTCTCGTTCGTCGACTTCACCGACCTTGCCGCCGTCGAGGCCGCGATCCGGCCCGAGACGAAAATGCTGTGGGTCGAAACCCCCACCAACCCGCTGCTGCGCATCGTCGACCTCGAAGGCGTCGCCGCACTTGCCAGGCGCAAGGGGATTCTCACGGTCGCCGACAACACCTTCTGCAGCCCCTATATCCAGCGGCCGCTGGAGCTCGGCATCGACATCGTCGTGCATTCGACGACCAAATATCTCAACGGCCATTCCGACATGGTCGGCGGCGTCGCCGTGGTCGGCGACAACAAGGATCTGGCCGCCCAGCTGAAATTCCTGCAGAACGCCATCGGCGCCATTTCGGGCCCGTTCGACAGTTTTCTGGCGCTGCGCGGCCTCAAGACCTTGGCGCTCAGGATGGAGCGCCATTCCGCCAACGGCCTGAAGATCGCGCAATGGCTGGAAGCGCGCCGCGACGTCCGCCGCGTCATCTATCCCGGCCTCGCCAGCCACCCGCAGCACGCCGTCGCCGTCCAGCAGATGCATGCCTTCGGCGGCATGATCACAGCCGTGCTCGACCGCGACCTAGCCGGCACCAAAAAGTTCCTCGAACGCACGCAATTGTTCACGCTCGCCGAAAGCCTCGGCGGTGTGGAGAGCCTGATCGAACACCCGGCGCTGATGACGCATGGCTCCATACCGGCGGAGAAACGGGCCGAGATCGGCATATCGGATTCGCTGGTAAGGTTGTCGGCGGGGATCGAGGATGGCGATGATCTGATTGCGGATCTGGAGCAGGCGCTGGCGGGTTAGAAGCTTAATCAACTTGCAACTTCAGCGTTGCCCCTCATCGCCCTGCCTTGGCTCCTTTCCTTTCCCTCCGGAGGGGAGAGAGGTGGCTCGGCGAAGCCGAGACGGAGTGGGGGAAGGCGTTCGCAGACGCGCAGTCGCCGCAAGACAGGCACAATCTGACGAGCAAGAGACCTCAGGGCGCGCGGCGAGGGTCGACCCCCACTCCGTCGAGCTTCGCTCGACACCTCTCCCCCGATCGACGAGGGAGAGGAAGGGCAAGGGGCGGCGCGCGGACGTCTCATGATGATGGACCGGCCAATTGACCCCGAACCCCATCTGCCCGAAATGTAGCGCCCCATGGCCACGCGCGAACCACCCAAGCCCACTGAACCCCTCACTTTCGCCGTGCTGGTGTTCCCAGGTTTTCCGATGATGGCGTTCAGCTCGGTCATCGAGCCGCTGCGCGCCGCCAATGTCCTGGCGAAACGGCAATGCTATCGCTGGATCATCGTCGGCGGCACGAAAGGTGCGGTCGAGGCGTCGAACGGCGTCGTCATCCAGCCGGGCTTTTACGCCGAGGATGCGCCGAAGGTCGACCGCATCGTCGTCTGCTCGGGCGGCGATGCCGATCACCTCGTCGCCGAGGACGCTGCACACTGGATCCGCAAGAGCCTGCGCAATGGCGCCCATATCGGTGCGGTGGCGGATGCCGCGTTCTTCCTGGCGCGCGCCGGCCTGCTCGACGGCCATGCCTGCACCTTGCACTGGACCAGCCAGGCCGCCTTCACCGAAGCCTTCCCCAACATCGAGCTCAGGCGCGACCTCTATGTTATCGACCGCAAGCGCTTCACCTCGGCCGGCGGTGTCGGCAGCCTCGACATGATGCTGGAGATCATCACCCGCGACTACGGCGCCGAGCTTGCCGCCGGCGTCGCCGAATGGTTCGTGCACAGCCAGCTGCGCTCCAGCATCGACCGCAAGATGATGCCGCTGCGCCTGCGCACCGGGGTCCAGAACGAGCTGGTGCTGTCGGCCATCGCCATCATGGAGGACGCGGTCGAGGAGCGGCTCGGCATGGCCGAGCTGACCGCGAAGCTCGGCGTGTCCTCAGACAAGCTCGAGCGCTCCTTCCGCTCCGAACTCGCCATCTCGCCCAATGGCTATTACCGGCGCCTGAGGCTCAAACGCGCCGCCGATCTTTTGGCGCATTCGACGCTCGCCGTGCGCGACGTGGCGCTGGCGTGTGGGTTTGCCTCGATGTCGAGTTTTGCCCGGGCGTTTCGCGAGGAGCATGGCCATCCGCCGAAGCTGGCGCGACGGCATTAGGCTTGGCGCTCGCTGACGCGGTGAGATGTTGGCGGGACAGCGCCCCCCTCTGTCCTGCCGGACATCTCCCCCTCAAGGGGGGAGATCGGACTGCATCTCTGCTTTCGCCAATCTCAGATGTTGAAGAAAAGAACGGCGGCATCGAAAATGCCAATCTCCCCCTTGAGGGGGAGATGCCGGGCAGGGCAGAGGGGGGCGCGAAGGATCGCGACGCAACCGATTAGCCAGCGGCATCCCGCACAACAGCTGCGGTTTTCCGCACAATCCTCCCGCCCCTCTTGCGCCATGCTGCGACCTCGCAACCCAGCCAAGGCCGAGCCCATGAGCATCGTCGTTTTCGACCCCGACAGCACCGAGGACGTGAACTTCAAGGATCGCATGCGCCACCCCGCGGCGGCCGATCCGGCCGGCGGCATGTGGCTGTCGGACACCGAACCGTCCTTCATCGATGCCGATGCCCTGCGCAAAGGCCGGCTGGCCAAGCTGCGCGGCTGGATGCGCAAGGCCGGCTATGGCGGCGTGGTGCTGTTCGATCCGTACAACCAGCGCTACGCCACCGGCTCGCGCAACATGTTCGGCTATTTCCTGCGCAACTCGACCCGCTATTTCTTTATCCCGACCGACGGGCCGATCGTGCTGTTCGAATACCCGCAGAGCTATCATGTCTCCATGGTACTCGACACGATCGACGAGGCGCGGCCTTCCAAGTTGGTCTGGTCGTCGGTCTCGGGCCGCGACGACGAGACCGCAGGTCCGTTCGCCGACGAGATCGCCGAGCTTTTGAAAAAGCATGGCGGCGGCTCGATGAAGCTCGGCCTCGACCGCTGCAGCCATCTGCAGGCGCTGGCGCTGGAAAAGCGCGGCTGTGAGGTCAGGGATTGCCAGGGCGAAATCCTGGCGGTGCGCGCGGTGAAGACGCCGGAGGAAGTGAAATGCCTGCAGGTGTCGATGGCCGGCGCCGAGGCTGCCGTCTATGCGGTGCGTGAGGCGATCAAGCCCGGCGTTTCCGAAAACGACCTGTTCGCCATCATGTATGGCGAGGTCATCCGCCAGGGCGGCGAGTTCATCGAGACGCGGCTGCTGACATCAGGCCAGCGCACCAACCCGTGGTTCAACGAGGCCAGCGGCCGCAAGATCCGCCCCGGCGAACTCTTGGCGCTCGATACCGACACCATCGGCTGCTACGGCTATTATTCGGATTTCTCGCGCACCTTCCGCTGCGGGCCAGGCAAGCCGACCCCTTACCAGAAGTCGCTCTACCGCATGGCGCACGATCAGGTTCAGCACAACATTTCGATCGTCAAGCCCGGCATGGCCTTCCGCGAGATCGCCGAGCAGGCGTGGAAGATCCCCGACCGTTTCGTCGACCAGCGCTACACCTCGGTCATGCACGGCGTCGGCATGCATGGCGAAACGCCGTTCATCGCGCATGCCATGGATTACGAGACCTATGGCCGCGACGGCCATATCGTGCCAGGCATGGTGGTGAGCGTCGAAAGCTATATCGGCGAAAAGGGCGGCCGCGAGGGCGTCAAGCTGGAGGACGAGATCCTGATCACCGAGACGGGCACGGAGCTTCTGTCGCGCTTTCCTTATGAGGACGAGTTTCTGGAGACGCAGGTTTGATACGGGCAACCAATGAGCGCCTCGTTGCCTGGCGCCCCCCTCTGTCCCGCCGGCATACGGAAGGGTCTTTGACTGCCTCGCCCATGCATCACGCAGGCGCCGCATGAAAACGCCCATCTCCCTCAAGCCCGGCACGGTGGCCGCGATCTTCATCGACCTGCAGGAAGAGCACCGGCAGGACCCGCGCTACCTCGTCGAGGGCTTTCCCACGATCCTCGCCAACGTCCAGCGCCTGCAGGCGGCGGCGCGGCGGAACCAGGTGCCGCTCTACCACTGGGCCTACATCGTCGATCTCGACAAGCAGGACCGCCCGTTTCATCCGCTCGGCGAGGACGGCAAGTCGGCCTTTTCCGACAAGAGCGATCCGCTGACCGAAATCTGCCATGAGGTGGCGCCGGCCAAGGGCGAGGCGCTGCTGATCAAGGCCGAGGCCAGCGCCTTCCGCACCGGGCCGGCGGCGGGCGACATCAAGTCGGCCGGCATCGAATGGTTGGTCATATCAGGCGTCTGGACCGAGGCCTGCATCGACGCGTCGGTCAAGGATGCGGTGGCCAAAGGCTTTCGCGTGCTGCTGGTCAAGGATGCCTGCGGCAGCGGCAGCGCGGCCATGCACCAGACCGGGATCCTCAACCTCGCCAACCGGCTCTATGGCGGCGCCGTCACCGACACCGACGGCGCCTGCCGGCTGCTGGCCGGCGAAACCGTCACCGTCTGGCAGGTCGAGGGCTCGGTGCCGCTGCGTTTCAGCTTCGACAACGCGGCCGCGCTCTACGCCGATCTATGACGCGCGGCCCCTACGAAACACGGCTCGACCCGGCCCTTTGGGCCTATATCGACGCCGTCAACGCCTGGCATCCGCCCGAGATCATCGGCCTGCCGATCGACAAGCAGCGCGCCGTCTATGACAGGATGAGCCGGGCTTTCCACCAGGGCCGCCCGCCCGGCGTCAAGGCCAGCGACGGGCTGATCGCCGCCGCCGGCCGCGACATCCCGGTCCGGCGCTACCGGCTCGAGGGCAACGCCGCCAAGGCGATGGTGGTCTACTACCACGGCGGCGGCTTCATCCTCGGCGGGCTCGAAAGCCATGACGACATCTGCGCCGAGCTCTGCGCCGGCACAGGTTTCGACGTGCTGTCGGTCGATTACCGGCTGGCGCCGGAGCATCTTCATCCCGCCGCCTTCGATGATGCGGTGGCCGCCTTCGAATGGGCAGCGGCGAGATCAGGCCTGCCGCTGGTGCTGTGCGGCGAAAGCGCCGGCGGCAATCTCGCCGCGGCGGTGGCGCAGGCGACGCGCCGCCACGCCAGCGCTGCCATTGGCCAGGTGCTGATCTACCCCGAGCTCGGCGGCGACGAGCGCGCCGGCTCCTACATCGAACACGCCGACGCGCCGCTGCTGTCGGTGGCCGACATCGCCTTCTACCGCGACGTCCGTTCGGCCAGGCGCCAATCGCTTGACGATCCGACTTTTGCGCCGCTGCGCGACAAGGATTTCACCGGCCTGCCGCCGACGGTGATCGTCACCCCCGAATGCGACCCGTTGTCCTCGGATGGCGAGACCTACCGCGACCGCATTCTGGCCGCCGGCGGCAAGGCGTGGTGGCACGAAGAGCCGAGGCTGGTGCACAGCTTCCTGCGTGCCCGCACCACGGTGCCGGCGGCGGCGGAAGCGTTTGCGCGGATCGTGGCTGCGGTTGCAGCGCTGGGCAGGGGTGAGTGGCCGTATTGAACATAGCGAAGGCCCCCTCATCCGGCCGCTTCGCGGCCACCTTCTCCCCGCTGGGGAGAAGAGGGAAGCGCCGGCGCTGCAAGTCTCCTCTCCCCTCGGGGAGAGGTCAGCCGAGCGAAGCGGAGGCTGGGTGAGGGGGCGTCTCGCGTGAAGCGCCGGCATCCTCTTTTCAACAATGGAACATAGGAGGTCGAGTCCCGTCGTACCGACCCCCTCTGTCGCCTTCGGCGACATCTCCCCCTCAAGGAGGGAGATTCGCGCCGCGCCATCGTCCAACGCATACGCCAATCGCCGACTCCCCCCGCGGAACCCCGCACAATCACTGCGGAAAAGCGAACACTCCGCGGCGTCACCCCGCTCTATCATTCCCCCTCAGGCAACGGCGCCCCGGCGGTCGCGTCCGCCCCCGCGCCTGTCGATCGGCCGGGGCGATTTTTCTGTGCATGCCATTGTCCCAAAACCGCTGGGCACTTTTGGGCGGCATGCATCAACAACAGGGGAACGACGATGAAATTCATGCTGACCGACCGCAAACTCCACCCGCAAGCCAAACCCGTGGCCGACGATTTCAAGGCCGGCGGCATCAACCGCCGCGAATATCTGGCGCTGATGGCCGGGCTCGGCGTCAGCGCCGCCGGGGCGCTGGCGCTGGGCGGACTTGGCACCATCCCTGCCCGCGCGGCGGAACCCAAGAAGGGCGGCGTCCTGCGCGTCGCCATGAACGTCAAGGGTTTCAAGGACCCGCGCACCTTCGACGGCGTCGAGATGTCCAACGTTGCCCGCCACTGCAACGAATATCTGGTGCGCTGGAACACCGACTTCTCCTTCGAGCCCTGGCTGCTCGAAAGCTGGGAGGCGAGCGACGACGCCAGGATGCTGACCCTGCATGTGCGCAAGGGCATCTCGTGGTCGAACGGCGATGCCTTCAACGCCGACGATGTCATCCACAACCTCACCCGCTGGTGCGATGCCTCGGTGCCCGGCAATTCGGTCGCCGCGCGCATGGGCGCGCTGGTCAATGCCGACACCAAGAAGGTGGTCGATGGCGGCATCGAAAAGGTCGATGACTTCACCATCAAGCTGAACCTGCCCAAGCCCGACATCTCGCTGATCGCCGGCATGGCCGACTATCCCGCACTGATCATGCACCGCTCCTATGAGGGCGACGGCGATCCCCTGAAGGCGCTGGCCATCACCACCGGTCCCTGCGAGCTGGTCAGCTGGGATGCCGAGACCGGTGCCGAGGTGAAGCGCAAAGACAAGCCCTGGTGGAAGGGCGAATTCTACTTGGACGGCATCAAATGGGTCGACTACGGCTCCGACCCCAACGCCATGCTCTCGGCCTTCGAATCCGGCGAGATCGACACCGACCACGAGACCGCTTCCGATGCCGTCTCGCAGACCGAGCAGATGGGGCTGATGAACTCCGAGATCGCCACCGGCTCGACCATCGTCGCCCGCTTCAATGTCGCCAACGCGCCCTATGACGACGTCAAGGTGCGCCGCGCCGCCCAGCTCGCCGTCGACAATGCCGCCGTGCTGGCGCTCGGTCTCGGCGGCCGCGGCAAGCCCGCCGAAAATCACCATGTCGGCCCCATGCACCCCGAATATGCCGATATCGGCCCGGCGAAGCGTGACGTCGAGCAGTCGAAGAAGCTGTTGGCCGAGGCCGGCAAATCAGACCACGAATTCGAGCTCATCTCCGTCGATGTCGAATGGCAAAAGAGCACCGGCGACGCCATCGGCGCGCAGATGCGCGAGGCCGGCCTCAAGATCAAGCGCACCGTGCTGCCGGCCGCCACCTTCTGGAACGACTGGAGCAAATACCCCTTCTCCTGCACCGAATGGCTCGGCCGCCCGCTCGGCGTCCAGGTGCTGGCGCTGGCGTATAAATCCGGCGCCGCCTGGAACGAAAGCGCCTACGCCAATCCCGAATTCGACACGCTGCTAGACAAGGCACTGGCGACACCCGACGCCAAGGCGCGCAAGGAGATCATGGGCAAGATCGAGCAGAATCTGCGCGACTCGGGCATCATCATCCAACCCTACTGGCGCTCGGTCTACCGGACCTATCGCAAAGGCGTCGAAGGCTGCGAACAGCACCAGGCGCTGGAGCAGCACTTTGAGAAGGTGTGGATTGAGAGTTGAGAGGCGGTCCGCGCTAGCGGACGTAAAGCCAATTGCTTGGCTTTACGAGCCTCGAA
The DNA here is from genome assembly GCF_003998165.1 of Mesorhizobium sp. M7A.F.Ca.US.007.01.2.1. NCBI lineage: Bacteria > Pseudomonadati > Pseudomonadota > Alphaproteobacteria > Hyphomicrobiales > Phyllobacteriaceae > Mesorhizobium > Mesorhizobium sp. M7A.F.Ca.US.007.01.2.1. The sequence continues at coordinate 70,575 of NZ_RZQP01000001.1, forward strand.
CGCTCTGAGCCTGCGAAGGGCCGGGCGACGGTGATGCGCCGGCATTTCTAACCTTCTCCCCTTGTGGGAGAAGGTGGATTGCCGCGCAGCGGCAAGACGGATGAGGGGTGTTCCAGCTTGGCGATACGCCAACAGTAAACGCCCTGAACCAGAGCAGAACCTTCACCGCCTCACTCCGTCACGCACCCCTCATCCGTCTCGGCGCTGCGCGCCGATCCACCTTCTCCCACAAGGGGAGAAGGTCAGAAGCGTCAGCGCCCCTTCAAGTGCAGGGCTAGCCGGTGGATCGCTGCGATCATCTGACGGGTTGAAAATGGCCGGCGCGAATGCCGGTGAGGCAGTTGCCTGAGCCCGCGCCGGCCACTGGCGAACCTGGGTCCGCCGCCCGGATTTTTTACCGTTCCGCCGATGCCCGATCAACCAGGCCGGACGTTTGGTACGGAAGCGAACAAAGGCTCACCGGGCCGGCTTCAGCAGCGTCCAGATCCAGCCGACAAAGGTCAGCACCAGGAACGGATAGCCGGCGGCGGGCAGCGGCGCCGAGGTCGGCAGCAAGGGCGCGCCCCAGAGGATCATGCAAGCCGAGACGACAAACAGCGCGGCGGCCACGAGCGCGGTGAGGCGCATCCACAGGGCGAATGTCTTCGGCGCGCTGACCATGACCAGTGCGGCCGCCCAAAGCGAGATGCCGCCGACATAGGACGGCACGCTGGCCTCAAGCCCCGCCGCATTGCCGGCCATCAACAGGGTCTCGCCGGCCAGGAAGGTCAGGAAGCCGGCCGCTATGCAATCATTGCCCAGCCGCTGGTGTTTCATCGTCAGCAGCGCGGTGGCGACCACGAGAGCCACGCCGTCGATCGTCCAGAGCGTTTCGCGCAGCGGCGCGCTGGCGACGAAGGTGCCGGCCAGCCCGAAGGCGCCGCCGCAAGGCCGACCGCGGCGGTGGTGTCTGATGTGGTGCGCATTTGAGGGGAGAGAATACCCCGAGGTGGGTCTGCCCTCCCGAACACAACAGTCGCGCTTCTCAGAGCCACGCAATCGGAGAAATGGCCATTTCGTGGCCCCATCGCCGCGTTCGCGCAGGATATGATGCCATCCCGACTCACACTTCAATTTAACCTGATATCAATCGTCTTTTCGTCGCTCGTGGAAAACGCCCCGACTGCATATGCTTCGTCTTCCAAGATCGGCTCGATCATCGCAGTCGCGTAGATTATCTGATGCTCTACCTTACTTTCCTTCGAGATACGGAGGATTTGCAGTTGGAAGTTTTGGCTGCGGATTGCCTCCACCCCCATGTTTTCGTGAGTATCAATCATGCAGAAGCGGGGATGGCGAAAGAACTCCGTCTTAGTTGCTGCAGCAAGGAATCCCAGGTAGAAGCTGCTTTTCAAAATCGCTCTGGAGCTAGCCGAGAAGTAATTCTCCCCGTCTACAGCGATCTTGTTTTGCCCAAACGTAAAGCTGATAGTTTCAGGGTCCTCAAATATATCTTGCCGCCTCAAATCGTTGCGTAGAAGCTCCTTAACCTCGTTAGAGATACGAGTATAGGCGATGGATAGTCTATTCTGCTGTTGAGCGCGAAGTGCATCATTGTAGGATTTTAGCCCAGCGATAGCACCTTCCAGCTCCTCGCGCCGACTCGAAAGCTCTCGTATAGTTTCAACCAATTTGGCCTTCTGATCTAAATCTTCGACCTGTCTCTCCAAGTATCCGGCTCGTCGGTGCAATTCTCCGATACGGTCTCGTAATGTAGTCGATGGCAATCGTTGCACCGAAGCAAGATGTTGGGACGCCTGTTGCCAATCTTCTTCGAGTCGCCGCAGTGAAATATCCAATCGGGTTAGGCGCTCACTTCGCTTCCTTTGAAGTTCCTCCGATTGGTTGATCTGGAGGCTGGTGTCAAGAATCAGACCGGAAATGCGTACTTGGGTCTGTTCGGAGTCAAATGGCGTTTTGCACAAATGGCAAGAATGTGGAGCAGGCTCATCCTCCAAAGGCGCGTAGCAGGCTGGACACCACTGAAAACTGACCTCTCCGATATTTTCGACCACATTCTCAGAGTCCTTCAGGGCCTCGATCTTGTTCCGGAGGCTAACAATGAAAGCATCGGAATCAGCGATCGTAAGCGTGAGGGCGTCACGCTCTTGACGGGTCCGCACGAGGCTCGACTGAATCTCTTGGACCCGCCTGTAAGCGGTTTCTTGCGAGTCCAGTGTGAATTGGTCCTTTGCATCGCTGGAAAAAAGTGCGGCCTCAGATTGTTCGATCGCAGTCTGAACCGCAGCCCGGTCCTTCTCCAGGTTATGTCTCTGAGCCTGAATCCATTCGGTAGTTAATCCCTGGTCCGGCCCTCCTACTCTGCCCAATATCGTAAATAGCGAGTGTAGCTGCCCAATTACCTTGTCCAGCTCTTTGCTATACTCCTTTATTTTTTGCTCGTTATCGTAAAGATCGCTATCGTATGCGCCACAAAGGAGTCGTCCTACCGTATCTCGCAAATTTGCTTGATCAAATCTTTCGAAACGAAAGATGTCCTCTATTGGGCTTAGCTGGTCAGCGTACAGCAATCTAAGTATCTGATGCATAGTTATGTTGCCGGACAGATCGCTTGATACCTCCGGAATTCCCAGGAGGCCAAATATTGCTTGCGAAAAGCTCTCGCGATTGCTCGTACCTCTATATGGATAGCGTATCCAGTCGGATCGGGCAGCCCCTGTCGCCATCTCGTATGGGCCACCAAAAACTTCCATTGGCTGCTGCCCGGTCGACTCGGAAATCTCTCTGCTAAGGGTCACTATGCGCCCGTTTATACGCGCCTCAACGACAACTCTCGTGCAAAGGCGAGCCACTGCGCTCCAATCGGCGAGTTCTCCCCCGAGTCCATAGAAGATGAAATTTAAAACAGTCGATTTTCCGGAGGAATTATCACCACGGACGACATTAACGCCCTCATGGAACTGTTCGTTGTAAACAACGAGATGACCCCGCTCGACCACAACACGCGTCACTATCAGCGTAGGCTCATACCGCATCATATCGATGCTCCAACAGGCCAGTTCTCGCCTTCAGCCCGTTATCCCCTTGCAGAGGATAGTCCGATGCCAGAGTGGCCAAGAAATCCATGAGGTCGGACTGAGATTCGTTGATCTCGGCTACTCGTTCCGCGAGACTCCGAGGAATTGTGGACCCTGTGGCTCTAACTTCCTTTTGCGCAAGCGCATCGACACTCACCAAAGACTTGGCGGCAAGGGTTTGAATGGCCGCTGCTTGCATAGGGCGCATACGTTCGAATACCAACCTGGCATCGGGTAGCTCGCCATAAGGTTTAGTAAAAGCATATCGGTCTGATAGCTTTTTGAACTTCTGATGCTGGGCTGTCAGCCGAATGTCCCGAACTTTGTGAGGGAACAAAAGGTAGAAATCCAGAATCCGCAACTTATCGTAGGCCAGCGCCTCCGAAGGGCCGAGCACATTTCGTAGACGTAAAAACCTAAAAACCGCATGAAAAGCGTCAAAAGCAGGCTGAAAGGAGAGCTGAGTCATTTATGCCAACGGACGAAACATTGTTCTGCCAGCCAGTAAATCATCCCCATTGCGGTGTTATGATCTACCTCCAGGACGCTTGCACCGCAGTCCTCAACAGTTGGAATCACAATTAGCTCATTCATGAACTTGTTTATTTCCACCACGCCACATGTAGAAATTTGTGGGAGGATTATATCATTAAACTGCCGTTCAGCTCTCGCCAACAGATATACGATTATCTGTTGAGCAGAATAATAATGAGACCAGCGCTCTAGAAGTTTGACGAACATTTCCTTCATTTCGATGGCATCAGAGTAGGAATCCTCTCGGCCACTCACGCTCAACTTTGCGCGTAGTCCCCGAACACCGTCGTGCGATCGTTGAGAATAGAACCGTTTGAGTCTGTCGATGGTGTCTCTGGCTACTTGATTTCTTTCAATTTCAAGCTCAAGCTTTTGTAACAGCTTTTCGATCGCGCTTACGCGGTTTGCGGCGATGTTCTTGTAAGTATGGTTGATGTCGCGAGCCGCCATGTCGCGACCCGCGCTGGCTCCCGACTGATCGACTGTGGTTGAATTTGCCGTCACGCTACGCGCCTTTATCGACACGTTACTTCGTGATCGTCTTGTCACGTCCTACTAAGTCGCCACCAGCGGTAGCGCCACCCTGATTAACGGCGTTTCCACCAGGGCCTGCTCGATTTTTGATAATTTGAAATGTTATGAGCGAACCAGCGCCCAGACCTACTAGAAAGCTAATTATTTCAGAAATGTAGTCTGCAATTGCTGCCATGAATCACCCCCGAGCCACGGCCAGTTTAGCACCCTTTTTCTATTTTGAAACTACTTAAGGACCTAGTCCCCCATCTTCAAGGCCTGGATAAACGCCTCCTGCGGAATGTCCACCTTCCCGAACTGCCGCATCCGCTTCTTGCCTTCTTTCTGCTTGTCCAGCAGCTTGCGTTTGCGCGAGACGTCGCCGCCGTAGCATTTGGCGGTGACATCCTTGCGCAGCGCCGAGATGGTTTCCCGCGCGATGACCTTGCCGCCGATCGCGGCCTGGATCGGGATCTTGAACAGGTGGTTCGGGATCAGCTCCTTCAGCTTCTCGCACATCTGCCTGCCGCGCTTTTCCGCCGCCGTGCGGTGGACCAGCATGGAAAGCGCGTCGACCGGCTCCTCATTGACCAGGATCGACATTTTTACCAGGTCGCCTTCGCGGTAGTCGGTCAGGTGATAGTCGAAGGAGGCGTAGCCCTTGGAGATCGACTTCAGCCGGTCGTAGAAATCGAAGACGACTTCGTTGAGCGGCAGATCGTAGATCAGCATGGCGCGCTTGCCGACATAGGACAGGTCGGCCTGGATGCCGCGCCGGTCCTGGCAGAGCTTCAGGATACCGCCGAGATAGTCGTCGGGGGTCAATATGGTGGCGCGGATCCACGGCTCCTCGATCGCCGAGATCTTCACCACGTCGGGCATGTCGGCCGGGTTGTGCAGTTCCTTCATCGAGCCGTCGGTCAGAGCCAGCCGGTAGACGACGCTGGGTGCGGTGGCGATCAGGTCGAGGTTGAACTCGCGCTCCAGCCGCTCCTGGATGATTTCGAGATGTAAGAGGCCAAGGAAGCCGCAGCGATAGCCGAAGCCGAGCGCGGCGCTGGTCTCCATCTCAAAGGAGAAGCTGGCGTCGTTGAGGCGCAGCTTGCCGACCGCGGCGCGCAGATCCTCGAAATCGGCGGCGTCGACCGGGAACAGGCCGCAGAACACCACCGGCTGCGCCGGCTTGAAGCCGGGCAGCGCCTTGGCGGTGGCGCGCTTGTCCTCGGTGATGGTGTCGCCGACGCGCGTGTCGGCCACTTCCTTGATCGAGCCGGTGAAGAAGCCGAACTCGCCGGGGCCGAGCTCATCGACATTGATGCGGGCCGGCGTGAACACGCCGGTGCGCTCGACCAGATATTTGGCGCCGGTGCCCATCATGCGGATGGTCTGGCCCTTCTTCAGCACGCCGTCGATGACGCGCACCAGCACGATGACGCCGAGATAGGCGTCGTACCAGCTGTCGACCAGCATCGCCTTCAGGGGCGCCGTGGCGTCGCCTTCGCGCGGCGGCGGCAATTGGTGGACGATCGCCTCCAGCACATCGGGAATGCCCAGCCCGGTCTTGGCCGAGATCAGCACGGCGTTGGAGGCGTCGATGCCGATCACCTCCTCGACCTGCTCGCGGATGCGCTCGGGCTCGGCGGCCGGCAGGTCGACCTTGTTCAGCACCACGACGATCTCGTGGTTGTTGTCGATCGCCTGGTAGACATTGGCCAGCGTCTGCGCCTCGACGCCCTGGGAGGCATCGACGACCAGCAGCGAGCCCTCGCAGGCGGCCAGCGACCGCGACACTTCATAGGCGAAGTCGACATGTCCGGGCGTGTCGATCAGATTGAGGATATAGTCCTCGCCATTGTTGGCGCGGTATTTCAGCCGCACCGTCTGCGCCTTGATGGTGATGCCGCGCTCGCGCTCGATGTCCATCGAGTCCAGCACCTGCTCCTTCATGTCGCGCAGCTCCAGCCCGCCGGTCAGCTGGATCAGCCTGTCGGCAAGCGTGGATTTGCCATGGTCGATATGGGCGACGATGGAGAAATTGCGGATGTGGTCGAGGGGCGTGCTCATGGCGCGCGTTTAGCAGGGGTGGCTTGCCCGAGCAAGCTGTGCGCCTTTGCCGGAGCAGGCAGCACGGGCACCTGTCGCTTTTTTCGCGCTTTTCGCGAAAAATCTATAAATTTTAACCAAGCCCGTTAGAGCATAATTTGCGAACGGGATGTTAGCGGAGGGAAATATCTGATGTAAGGACGAAGGCATGCGGGGGCTTGCAGGCAGTTTTATCGAGTCGCGGAGCGGCTCGTTCGCACCGATACTCATTCTTGCCATGATACCGTTGATCACCGCGATCGGCTTTTCCGTCGACTACACCTCCGCTGTCCAGACCAGGTCGACCGAGCAGGCGGCACTCGACGCCGCGATCCTGTCGATCACCACGATGGATACGGCCTCGACGAAGCCGCAGCGCCAGGTGGCGATGCAGGCTTCCTACGTGGCCAATGGTGGACAGGGCACCGCGACGCTGAACAGCTTCGACGTCAGCGCCAACGGCACCGCCACCGCGCAGGCCTCGGCAAGTTTCCCCATGCCGACCGTGTTCATGCAGATCGCCAGGATTCCTTCGGTGGCAGTCGGCGTTACGTCGGCGGTGAACAAGGCGCCGGCTTTGGTGGAGGCCACCTTCAAGGTCACCGGCGTGTCGGGCTACTGGAACAAGAAAATGACGCTCTACGGCACGATGTTCGGCGCCGCAGCGGGCAAGCCGCTGATGACGATCGACTATGCCTATGGCAAGACTGGCGATCCGAAAGGCTACGGCACCACGACCGTCAGCGTTCTCACCACCGATTCAGCCGGCAAGACGGTCACCACGGTGGCCCAGAAGCAGGTCTGCAAGCTCGTCGATTCCAGCACGCCCGCTGGCGCGGTGATCCTGACCGACGGGTTCCAGACGAAATATTACTGCGTCGATACGATGTATCCCGCCGATGGCGCCGGCGCGCAGATCAATGTCAGCCAGATGGCCGGCCTCTATCTGCAGATGGATGTGCCATCGGGCAACCCAAGCAAGCTCATGTCGAACGATCCGACCACGTCCAACAGGCTCTACAGCGGCCTCAAATCGGACCAGACGGGCGCTATCGACTACAACGAGATGGCGACCGGCCAGATCGTTGATATCTTCGGCCTCGTGCCTTGCGGCGCGACAGCCTACCAGGCCTGGGAAGACGGCGGCAACAAGGTCCCGGCGCCCGTCAGCAACGCCGACTTCTTCTACAACGTGACCGGCAAATGCGACTTCAACAAGCGGCCCAACAACACGCGGCTGACGCAGTAGATGCTGCTCTTCTGCCTTCTCCCACAGGGGAGAAGGTGGATCGGCGCGTAGCGCCGAGACGGATGAGGGGTGCTGGACGGAGCGCAATAGCCGGCTAATCTAAGCCATGCCGCATCAACCTGTCCCGCCAGCCAAACGAAGCTTCGCCCGTTCGCTCCGGCGTGTAATGACGGAAGCGGAAGACCGGCTGTGGCATGAACTGCGCGACCGCAGGCTCGACCGGATAAAATTTCGGCGCCAGGTTCCTATTGAAAAGTACATTGCTGATTTCGTCTGCTTCGAAGCACGCTTGGTCGTCGAGATCGATGGCAGCCAGCATGCGGAGTTGGAGTCTGACAGCGTCCGCAAAACTCACCTGGAAGAGAAAGGCTTTCGCATTCTGCGCTTTTGGAACGATGACGTTCTGAAAGACATGAACGCCGTTTGCGATACCATCATCGCCTATGTACGGGATACCAGCCTACAGCCTTGGCGGTAGGGGCGCGTTCTTCCCTTCTCCCCTGTGGGAGAAGGTGGATCGGCGCGTAGCGCCGAGACGGATGAGGGGTGTTCCAGCGGAGTGAGACGTTGGCTTTCCCTGGAACACCCCTCATCCGTCGCCTGCGGCGACACCTTCTCCCACAGGGGGAGAAGGGAAGAACACCTGCGGCCCGATCACAAACCGGTGAGCGCTGTAACGAAGGCGCCGACAGCGGCGAAGTGGGGATATCTGCGGTGCTTCCAGGCGCCGCCGCCCACGGAGCAAGCCGATGTCAGGGTCCAGCACGTTCATCAAAGTGTCCAGCCTCTCGGCGATTGCGCTGGCAGCGTCGCTCGGTGCGGCGGCGGCCCAGCCGCTCAGCGTGGTCGAGCTGTTCACCAGCCAGGGCTGCTCGTCCTGCCCGCCGGCCAATGCCAATCTGATCAAGGTCAAGGACCAGCCCGGCGTGCTGGCGCTGTCGTTCAACGTCACCTATTGGGACTATCTCGGCTGGAAGGATATCTTCGGAAAACAGGAATTCACCCGGCGCCAGGTCAGTTATGAGCCGGCGCTCGGTCATGACGGGCCGTTCACGCCGCAAGTGGTGGTCAACGGCCATGCCGATGTCGTCGGCGCCGCACCCGGCGAAATCGAAAAGCTGATTGCGGCGAGCGGCCGGACAAGCGGCCCGGCATTGTCGCTCGATGGCGGCAAGATCAGCATCGGCGCCGGCGCCGCACCTGGCGGCCGCGCCGATGTCTGGCTGGTGCGCTATGCCAAGGGCGTCGTCGAGGTGCCGGTTTCGCGCGGCGAAAACACCGGCCGCACCTTGCCGCACGCCAATGTCGTGCATGCGCTCGAAAACCTCGGCAGCTGGACCGGCGCGGCCGCGACATATCCTCTGCCCGCCGCGTCCGGCGGCATGAGCACCGCCGTGCTCGTGCAGTCGCCCGGTGGCGGACCGATCCTGGCCGCCGCGACCGACTAGATCCCGCTTCGACAAGAGATTGCGCAACGCCGCATGGAGCGGCGCCGCATAGCACGGCCGCCTAGAGGGCGCGCCTTCAACGCCAACCCCAAGGAGATCATCATGACCACTTCCCGCCTGACGCTGCCGGCGCTCGCTCTCGCTCTGTGCTCGACGGCGCTGTTTGCCGGCGGCATCGCCCGTGCCGACGACGCGACCAATGCGATGAAGCCGGCTGCAAATGCCATGAAACCGGCCGCGGATGCGATGAAGCCGGCCGCAGACGCCATGAAACCTGCAACGGATGCGATGAAGCCTGCCGACCCGATGGCCACCAATTCCATGAAGCCGGCGGCTGACGCCATGAAGCCGGCAACGGATGCGATGGCTCCGGCCAAGTAAAGGCGGTGCTGTTTCCGGCTTCGGTCCCGCGGGTCCGAAGCCGGATGCACGTGAAAGTGAGGCTTCGGCCGCAACTCGCACGTCGCATGATCGTATCTTATCCAATAGACTCCACATGATGGACGTCACAGGAGCTCAAGCCATGACCGACATTCAAAAACCAGTCATCAGACAATCGTCGAACGTCTTCCGCAGCGCGCTCGCCGCTCTTGCGCTGGCCGCCGCGGGCGCCGCCTTCTGGCTGACGCCGGCGGTTTCGGCCGAGGACGCGGTGAAGATCCCGCCGCCGGCACTCGACGAGAAGGCGGCCACCGGCACTGAAAAGGCAGTCTTCGCCGGCGGTTGTTTCTGGGGCGTGCAGGGCGTGTTCCAGCACGTCAAGGGCGTCACCAGGGCCGTCTCCGGCTACACCGGCGGCGACAAGGACACCGCCGTCTACGAGACGGTCGGCTCAGGCCGCACCGGGCATGCCGAATCCGTCGAGATCACCTACGATCCGTCGAAGGTGACCTACGGCCAGCTGCTGCAGGTCTATTTCTCGGTCGCCCACAACCCGACCCAGCTGAATTTCCAGGGTCCGGACTCCGGCACGCAGTACCGCTCGACGATCTTCGCCGAAAACGATGCCCAAAAGAAGATCGCGCAAAGCTACATCGCCCAGCTCGACCAGGCCAAGGTGTTCCCGGAGCCGATCGTCACCACGCTGGAAACCGGCAAGACCTTCTATCCGGCCGAGAACTATCATCAGGATTTCCTGACGCTGAACCCGACCTATCCCTACATCGTCTACAACGACCTGCCCAAGGTGGCGAACCTGAAGGCCCTGTTCCCGGCGCTCTATAGCGAGAAGCCGGTGCTGGTGCTGGCGGCAAGCAACTGAGAACGCGCAATCTCCCCCTCGCGGGGGGAGATTGCGCACTCAGCCGCCCCGCCTCTGCCGGCTACATGGCCTTCATCGCGTCACACGACACAGTCGGGTTCATGTCGGCGAAGGTGCCGGCCGGGTTCTTCTTCCAGGCCCAGACATGCAGTTCATAGAACGGGCCTAGACCGTAGCGGTTGGGCGCGCTGTCGAAATTGAACAGCTGCCCTTCCAGCGAAGCCGGACCTTTCGAGGTGATGTACTCGACGGCCACCAGCCTCAGCTTGCCGTTTGCCATCGGCTCGTACATCACCGCCTCGGGCTTGGCGAGTTCGACCGCATCGTCCTTCAGATAACCGGCATTGACATAGTGGATGCCCATGGCGCCGCCGGTGATGCCGCTGGCGCAAGGGATCGGCGCATAGCCCTCGGCCGTCGCCATCGCCACGTTCTCGAAGCGGCTGTTGGCTGCCCGCACCTTCTCGTCCAGCGCGCCAGCGTTGTGAGCATTGGCCGCCGTGGCCGCGATCGACAGAATCGACAGGTTGATGAGGTGTTTGGTCCACAGATGGATGTTCATGTTCTCTCCTCCTTGTTGATGGCGCGCGGGAGCAGCCGCTCCCGCTGCGACGTCGGATCTCGGCTGCACGCATCATTGGTACCGGGTGAAGTCCCAGTAGTGCGGCAGCCCCTCGAGCTCCGGCAGGCCGATGTCGCGTCTCAGATAATCGTCCTGCGGAGGCAATCGACGCCGACTCTTGCGCAATGGCGCGAACAGCAGCGAGGCCAGCCGCCAGAAAGCCCGGCCCGGTAACGGGTCTCGTCCGACGGATCTCGACGCCGCCGACGGCCCGCTGAACGATTCGTCAGGCACGCTGCCGTCGCCGCGAAGGGCAGTTTGATGCTCATCGATCGGGTCAACGGTAAAAGTAAGGGTCAAGAACCCGCACCTCCGTGATCTTGTCGACAGGCAGCGCGTTTTTCTGGGCCGTGCTGCGGATCGCTTCCGGCGAAGGCGCGTCATAGATGCAGAAGCTCTGCTTCTTGTCGGGCGAGACGAAGGACTGCACCCAAGTCACGCCTTTCTCCGCGTTGCGCATGATGACGCCGCCCAGCGCATCGGCGCCGGCATCGTTCACCGGCACGCTGAGGCCGTTGGGAAATGTACGTTCAACCACATAGCGAGGCATATCAGGTTCCTTTTTTACTGTTTCACGCCCGGTTTTGAGCGCGCGGAGGACATTGATCACGCTCGCCAGGGGCGCGCATCGGAACCTTTCCCTATGTTTCGTGGGACGATTCCCCATGTTAACGGCGTTCACTGCTGGAGCCACAAAGCCGATACCGGGCCGCGCTATCCTGCCTGACGAAAGCGGGGTGCGGCAGCGACCCGGATCACGAAAAGCGGACGATCATGCTTCTGGAACGGCAGACACAGCTGGAGCAGCTTGACGGACTTCTCGCCGAAGCCGCGCGTGGTCGCGGCAGCGTGGTGGCGTTGTCGGGCGAGGCCGGCGCCGGCAAGACCGCACTGGTCGAGGCCTTCGTCGCCGGCGCGGCCAAGGCTACGCGCATCTTGCGCAGCGCCTGCGAGGACCTGTCGATCCCCGATCCGCTCGGACCGCTCTATGACCTCGCCCGCGAGGCGCAATGGGCGATGCCGCAGGCGATCGACGCCAGGCAGGGTCAGCGGCTGCCACTGTTCTCCGGTGCCCTCGACGTGTTCGAGACAAGGACCCAGCCGACGCTTCTGGTAATCGAGGATCTGCATTGGGCGGACGACGCGACGCTCGATTTCGTCCGCTTTCTTGGCCGGCGCATCGCCAACACCCACATCCTGGTCCTGTTGACGGCGCGCACCGACCGCAGCGAAGGACAGGCGCGTGTGCGCCGGGCGCTGGGTGAAATTCCGTCGGGCAACGTTGCCCGTATCGACGTGCCGCTGTTGAGCGAGGCGGCCGTCCTGTCGCTCGCCAGCGCTGCCGGCCGCGATGGCGACGCCATCTACCGGGTCACCGCCGGCAATGCCTTCTTCGTCACCGAGCTCCTGTGCGCCGACAATGAGATGACGCCACCGGCCAGCGTGAGGGACGCCGTTGTGGCGCGGGCCGAACGGCTGTCCGCCGGTGCCCGCTCGATGCTCGACGCGGTGTCGGTGTTTCCCAGGCGGGCCGATGCTTGGGCTCTGCAGGGCCTGTGCGGCGTCGCCAGCGCCGGACAGCTGGCGGAATGTGTGTCGAATGGGCTGCTCGACGATCTGGGCGATGGCTATGCCTTCCGCCATGAAATCGCACGCCGCGCCATCGAGATGATGCTGACGACAAGTTACAGGAGACTGTTCAACCAGCGCGCGCTGTCGGCGCTGCTTGAAAACGGCGGCGTCGCCACCGCACGCCTGGTCCATCACGCCGTGGAAGCGCACAATTTCGAGGCGGTGCGCGAATTCGCGCCGATCGCCGCGCGCGAGGCTTCGCGTGTCGGCGCCCATCGCGACGCCGCCGGCTACTATGAGGTCGCCTTGCGGCAGGCCGACACCTTGCCCGTGGAAGAACGCGCCGGACTTTACGAGCAGTATGCCTTCGAGTGTCACTTGATCGCCCGCATTGACGAGGCCATCAAGGCGCAGGAACAAGCCCGCGCGTTGCAAAAGGCGCTTGGCAACACGCTGAAGGAAGGCGACAGCCTCAGGTGGCTATCGCGCTTCGCCTATCTGTTGGGCGACCGCCCGGCAGCCGACCTGTTCGGCGCCCAGGCGGTCGCGTTGCTGGAGGCAGTTCCCGCCAGTGCCGAACTTGCCATGGCCTATTCGAACCTTTCGCAGCTGGCGATGCTGGCCGAAAGGCTCGACGAGACCCTGTCGCTGGGCGGCAGGGCGATCGAGCTTGCCGAGCAGCTGGACCGGCAGGATGTCGTTTGTCACGCGCTCAACAATGTCGGCGCCGCCGAGCAGTGGCTGGATCTGGCCAGCAGCCGGCTGCATCTCGCCCGCAGCCTCGAAATCGCGCTGGAGCAGAATTTTCAGGAGCACGCCGCGCGTGCCTTCACCAATTGCGCCTGTGGCGAGATCAACCAATTGGGCTACAGCCAGGCTCAATCCTTCCTCGATCGCGGCATCGACTATTGCGTCGACAACGATCTGGCGACTTGGCGTGACTATATGCGTGGGGTTCGGGCACAGTTGTTGTTGCGTCAGGGATACTGGAACGAAGCTGCCGCCGAGGCTCTGGATGTCATAAGCAATGACCAGGCGACGGCGCTGGTCCGCTATCCCGCTTTGGTGGCCCTGGTGAAACTGCGTCTTCGGCGCGGAGATCCTTCGGCCGAGCCGCTGCTGGCGGAAATGAATCGGTTCCTGGAAAGGGGAGCCGAATTGCAGCGGCTGTTGCCGTACGCCACCATCGTCGCCGAGCAGGCATGGCTCGGCGAGGCGGAAATCGCCGAGGCGCTGCGGCTGATCGACCTTGCCGAGACCCTGTCGCCGACGCGGGCCATGTTTGCCGAACTGGCCAGCTGGCGCCAGATCCTCTCCGCCGGTAGCGACGCGGGGGATACGGCCGGCATGGCCGCGCCGTACCGAATGCTCCTGGCTGGCGACTGGCAAGGGGCGGCCGCGGTCTGGGCGGATCTCAACGCACCTTATGAACGTGCGCTCGCGCTCGCCCAGGGCGATGAGCCGGCGCAGCGTGCGGCACTCGAGATATTCGAGACCCTTGGAGCCAAGCCGGTTGCGAGCCATGTGCGCGAAATCATGCGGCGCAACGGCGTCATTCGCATCGCCCGGGGGCCGCGCCAGACCACGCGCGCCAACAGCGCCGGCCTGACCCAACGCCAGATGGAAGTGCTGCAACTGATCGAGCGCGGCTTCTCCAACAAGCGGATCGCAGAGCATCTGACCATTTCACCAAAAACCGTCGATCACCATGTCTCCGCGGTTCTGGGGAAGCTGGATGCCATCTCGCGTGGCGAGGCCACAGCTGCCGCGCGCGATTCCGGGCTGATCTGAAAGCAGCCCTTCCTGAGAAAGCCCATGGCGCTTTGCGTCAAAGAGATGGAGCGGATCAATCGTAGGTCAGGTCGGTCGCCTTGCCGCCGAACACCCGGTAGGCATAGAAGGAATAGAAGATGATGATCGGCAGCACGACCACTGTGCCGGCCAGGATGATGGCCAGGCTTTCCGGTGCCGAGGCTGCCTGCCAGATGGTCAGGCGATCCGGCACCACGAACGGGTAGAACGACCAGGCGAGGCCGGCAAAGCCAAGCGCGAAGATGGCCGCCAGCGTCAGGAACGGCGTCAGTGAATGGCGGTCGTCGGGCTTCGGCAGATGGAAGGTCTGCCGCCACAGCCACAGGAACAGCAGTGCCGACAGGATCGGCAGCGGCGACAGATAGAGCATCTCCGGCCAGACGAACCATTTGTCGAAGATGCGCGGGCTGGCGAAGGGCGTCGCCAGCGACACTGCCGCCATGCCGAGCGCGGTCAGCACCAGCGTCGTGCGCAGCCAACGCACCGCCTTCTTCTGCAGCTCGCCTTCGGTCTTGTAGATCACCCAGGCGGCACCCATCGCCGCGTAGGCGGCGGCAAGGCAGAACGCCACCAGCACGCCGAACGCCATGCCGCCGAGGCCGACATCGAGGCCGAGCACATAGACACCCAGCATGTAGCCCTGCGCCAGCGAGGCGATGAGCGAACCCAGGAAGAAAATACGGTTCCAGCGATGCTTCCGGCCAGCTGGCACCTTGGCGCGGAAATCGAAGGCAACGCCGCGCAGGATCAGCCCGAGCAAAAGCACGAAGACCGGAATGTAGAGCGCCGTCAGGATGACGCCATGCGCCAGCGGGAAGGCGACCAGCAGCAGGCCGACGGCCAGCACCAGCCAGGTTTCGTTGGCGTCCCAGAACGGGCCGATCGCGGCGATCATCGTATCCTGTTCGGCGTCTTCGGCGGCGGCGAACAGGATGCCGATGCCGAGATCGAAACCGTCGAGAATGACGTAGATCAGGATGGCGAGGCCCATCAGGCCGGCGAAGATGAGGGGAAGCGCGGTTGGCCAGTCGAAGCTCATCTTCTTCTCCTACTCGCCAGCCGCCGGCTGTGACATGGCGGCGTTCATGACGCCCGGCAGCGGCGATGAATCGCCGTCCTTCGCCGCCTTCAGCGCCAGGTGCACCAGCACGCCGAGATAGGCGATCAGCAAAAGCACATAGAGAACGAGGTAGGTCGCCAGCGTCAGCGCGACATGGCTGCCCGCCACCGGGCCGACCGCGTCTGCCGTTTTCAGCACGCCCGTCACCAGCCAGGGCTGTCGGCCGATTTCGGTGGTGTACCAGCCGGCCAGCGTTGCCAGCCAGCCCGACAGCGCCATCGGTACCATCAGCATGGCGAGCGGCTTCGGCAGGCTGTGCCGGCGCTTGAGGAAGAAGGCGGCCGACCACGAGACGAGCAGCATCAATATGCCTGTGCCGACCATCACGCGGAAACCCCAGAACACCGGAAAGACCGGCGGATGGTTGCCGGGATAATCGTTCAGTCCCGGCACGACACCGCTGGTCGAGTGCCGCAGCACCAGGCTGGCGCCGTCGGGAATGGCGATCTCGAA
The DNA here is from genome assembly GCF_003998165.1 of Mesorhizobium sp. M7A.F.Ca.US.007.01.2.1. Taxonomy (NCBI): domain Bacteria; kingdom Pseudomonadati; phylum Pseudomonadota; class Alphaproteobacteria; order Hyphomicrobiales; family Phyllobacteriaceae; genus Mesorhizobium; species Mesorhizobium sp. M7A.F.Ca.US.007.01.2.1. The sequence goes on from NZ_RZQP01000001.1 coordinate 86,318, forward strand.
TTTGTTTTCCTTCGCGGCCTCGTCGGGCAGGGCGAAGAGCACCAGCGGCACATTGGGGCCGGTGTTCCAGTTGGCCTCCATGGCGGCGATCTTCTGCGGCTGGTGCTCCAGCGTGTTCAGCCCATGCTGGTCCCCGGCGAAGATCTGAATCGGGATCAGGATCGCGGCCGTGAAGACGCCGGTGCGCAGCGCCTTCCACATCGATTCCGAACGGTCGCCGGTGAGATAGCGCAGCGCCGACAGGCCAGCGACCAGGAACGACACCGTCAGCCCGGACGCCAGCAGCATGTGGGTCAGCCTGTAGGGCATCGACGGGTTGAAGATGATTGCCCACCAGTCGACCGCATGCGCCACGCCGTCGCGCATCTCGAAGCCGGCCGGCGTCTGCATCCAGGAATTGAGCGCGATGATCCAGAACGCCGAGACGGTGGTGCCGCCGGCGACAAGCACCGTCGCCAGTGTGTGGATGCGGTTGGAAACGCGGCGGAAGCCGAACAGCATGATGCCGAGGAAGGCCGCTTCGAGGAAGAAGGCGGTGAGAATCTCGTAGGCCAGCAGCGGCCCGGCGATGTTGCCGACCTTTTCCATGTAGCCCGGCCAGTTGGTGCCGAACTGGAAGCTCATGGTGACGCCCGAAACCACGCCCATGGCAAAGGACAGCGCGAACACCTTCACCCAGGTGAAATAGGCGCGCATCCAGGCGGAATCGTTGGTCGCGTTGTAGCGCAGCTTGAAGAACAGCAGCACCCAACCCAGCGCAATGGTGATCGTCGGAAATAGAATGTGGAATGAAATATTCGCGCCGAACTGGATACGCGAAAGTATGAGCGGGTCCATGATGGGCTCCGGCTGCTGCAAATACTCGCGAAGAATAGGCCCGAAGCGAGTTCAGGTCAAAGCGGCGTCCTGCCGCGAGGCTGAACGCCACAGGACAATTTTGCCGGTTGCATGCCGCGCAACTCCGGGCCTGTGCGCCGCACCTGCAATGGCCGGCCGGCAACGATTGTCGAGAACTGTCAGCAGGGCATTGACTTGCGGTTGCAAGCACCGACATTCGGCCTATATCAGGGGACCTCTTCAAGCAGCCGTTTTCATCCATGCCTTCCATCCTGTCCATTTCCGGGGTCTCCAAGACCTACGCCACCGGTTTTACCGCGCTCAAGGAAGTCAATCTCGACATTCAGCGCGGCGAAATCTTCGCGCTGCTTGGGCCCAATGGCGCCGGCAAGACGACGCTGATCTCGATCGTCTGCGGCATCGTCAACCGCTCGTCGGGCACCGTCACCGTCGACGGCCACGACATCAACAAGGATTATCGCGCCGCGCGCGGTCTGATCGGGCTTGTGCCGCAGGAACTGACCATCGATGCCTTCGAGAGCGTCTGGGCGACGGTCAATTACAGCCGTGGCCTGTTCGGCAAGCCGGCCAACCACGGCTTTGTCGAGAAGGTGCTGCGCGATCTCTCACTGTGGGACAAGAAGGATGCCAAGGCGATCACCCTGTCGGGCGGCATGAAGCGCCGGCTGATGATCGCCAAGGCGCTGTCGCATGAGCCGCGCATCCTGTTCCTCGACGAGCCGACCGCCGGCGTCGACGTCGAGCTGCGCCAGGACATGTGGGCGATGGTGCGCCGGCTGCGCGAGGACGGCGTCACCATCATCCTCACCACGCACTATATCGAGGAAGCCGAAGCGATGGCCGACCGCGTCGGCGTCATCAACCGCGGCGAGATCATCCTGGTCGAGAACAAGGCCGAACTGATGCGCAAGCTCGGCCGCAAGCGGCTGGTGCTGGAACTGCGCAATCCGCTGACGGCCATTCCCGAGGCGCTCTCGCGCTATGCGCTGGAATTGTCGCCCGATGGCGGGCAGCTGACCTACACCTATGACAACCAGGCCGAGCGGCCCGGCGTCGCCTCGTTGATGCGCGATCTCGAGGCCGGCGGCATCCAGTTCCGCGATATCGACACGCAAAACTCTTCGCTCGAGGAGATCTTCGTCAATCTGGTGAGGAGGGAGCCATGAACCTTCGCGCAGTATGGGCGATCTACCGGATGGAAATGGCACGTGCTTTCCGCACCGTGCTGCAGAGCATCGTCTCGCCGGTCATCTCGACGTCGCTGTATTTCGTCGTCTTCGGCTCGGCCATCGGCTCGCGCATCACCGAGATCGACGGCATCAGCTACGGCGCCTTCATCGTGCCGGGTCTGATCATGCTGTCGCTGTTGACGCAGTCGATCTCCAACGCCTCCTTTGCCATCTATTTCCCGAAATTCGTCGGCTCGATCTACGAGCTTCTGTCGGCGCCGGTCTCCTATCTGGAGATCGTCATCGCCTATGTCGGCGGTGCCGCGACCAAGTCGATCATCCTCGGCCTGATCATCCTGGCCACCGCCTCGCTGTTCGTGCCGCTCACCATCCTGCATCCGTTCTGGATGCTCGCCTTCCTGGTGCTGACGGCGGTGACCTTCAGCCTGTTCGGCTTCATCATCGGCATCTGGGCGAAGAGTTTCGAGCAGCTGCAACTGGTTCCGCTGCTGATCATCACGCCGCTGACCTTCCTCGGTGGCAGCTTCTATTCGATCAACATGCTGCCCGAGGTCTGGCGCACGATCACGCTGTTCAACCCGGTCGTCTATCTGATCAGCGGTTTCCGCTGGAGCTTCTACGGCAAGTCCGACGTCTCGGTCGGCGTCAGCCTCGGCATGACGGTCGTCTTCCTGCTGATCTGTATAACGATCGTCGCCTGGATCTTCAGGACAGGGTATCGGTTGAGGAATTGACGGCAGAACGCCGCCAGGTCTGTTGAGATTCAGGTCAGGCCGAGTCGAAAATGGCGGATTCCGAGAACCGGAGCGGAGCGTACTTTTCGTACGTGAGCACCGGAAGCGCAGGAAGCCGCCATTTGCAGGCCGGCCTCACCTGAATATCGATACATCTAGATCGCCTTGACCAGCCGCAGCAACCCCAGCATCTCGACATACGTCCCCTTGCGGAAAGCGATGTAGACCGGCTCCTCGACACCGTGGAAGCGGCGCTTGAAGGCCGCCTGGCCCTGCAGGTTGAACCTGCGGCGATTGACCCAGGGCGAATCGTAGGCGCGCTGGAAGGCATTGCGCCAGAAATCGCTTTCGGCAAAGCCGCTTGGCCCGATATCGAGCATCGGCGACAGGCCGAGCGTGACCACCGAGATGCCCTCTTCGCGAAAACGATCGACGGCGAATTTGGTCAGGCCGACCTCGGCATGCGGCGAAGCGTCGATATGCTTGCGCTTGAAGGCCGTCGTGTAGCCGATGACCTTTCCGTTGCGGCACAGCGGGTCGAAGTCGAGCAGAGCGACCAGTCCGCCGTCGGGACCGTGCAGGACGAAACGGCGCATGTCGGTGCCGAGATGGTCGGCAAAGTTGCGGTTGAGAAAGCCCATCTCCCAGCGCTTGACGATGCGGTCGCCGCGCCAGTTTTCCGAAAGCCGGGCAATTTCATCCAGAAAAATCGTGCGCTTGTCCTCGTCGAACGAAAAGCCTTTCTTCAGCAGCCAGCGCTCGGAGTAGCGCACGGTCTCGTTGCGCTTCCCGGAAAAATCATGCTCGGGCAGGGTGAGGCGGGTGTCGATGCCGAGGCGATTGACCTTGTAGCCAAGGCCGGCCAGCACGCGTGCGGTGTCCTCGCCGACCTGCACGAACCACGGGCTGCCGGCGGTCTCGACGAAGCGCTTGATGTAATCGGCCCGACGCGCCGGAGCCGCCACCGGGTCGCCGAGCGCGAAATGGTGCTTCATCTTGGTACCGAAGGCGATGTAGCCGTCGGCGTCGCCGAAATAGGAGAGCTTGCCTTGCACGGCGGTGGAATAGGCGAGCGAGAAGTCGCCATAGCGGCGCACCAGTGCCAGGCGTTCGACATGGGTCAGCGCCTGCCGCTCGACCTCGGGCGCGGCGGCCTCAAGGATCTTGTCGAAATAGAACCGCAAGGAGGGCATGGTCGAGATTCCGCGTGCCGCCTACAGCGCCGGCCGTCCAGGACGCGCCAAGGTGCTGTAACACTTTGATTCTGCGCATGACTCGAAAATCGGAGTCGATTTCGGGCATGCGCGTGGGGATAACCGAGACCCGCCAGCCACCCCGAGCCTCGAATCAATCACATTGCCGCGACCTGATTACCGTTGATATCGCGCATATGCCATATAGAGCGCAACCGCGGCCCGGCGTACGGAGCTAATTCGCATCGCTCGAAATTTCGGCCGCGGTTTGCTGCAGGGATCCTGCGCGGGATCAAACGGTTACAGCGTCCTGCCAGCCTGGCGTCGAACGGGATTCGAGTGAATGACTGATACGACAATCAGATCGGTTGTGGATCTGCCGGCCAAGGTCGAGCCGGCAATCGTCGTCGGCGCCGGTGCTGCCGGGCTGGCCGTCGCGCACGCCTTGATGAACGCCGGCGTGCCGACGGCGATCCTGGAAAAGGAAAGCCGGTTGGCTGAGCCATGGCACCGGCGGCACCAGCAATTGCATCTCAACACCCACCGCGATCTTTCTTCGCTGCCTGGTCTCCCCTATCCACCCGGCACCCCCGCCTTTCCGCACCGGACGGTCGTCATCCGCCACATGAATGATTTCAGGGAGGAAAACCGGCTGCCGGTGCAGTTTGGCGTCGCTGTCGAAGAGATTGCCTTCAAGGGCGATCACTGGGCGGTACGGACCAGCGCTGGCCTGCGGCTGGCCCGCAATGTCGTCGTCGCCACCGGCCGCGACAGGCAGCCGTTCATTCCCGAATGGAAAGGCATGAAGGATTTCGTCGGGCGCATCATCCATTCGGCGGATTTCGGTGACGCACAGGCCTATGCGGGCCAGAAAGTGCTGGTCGTCGGCGCTGGCAATTCGGGTTTCGATGCGCTCAATCATCTGGCCGGCATAGACACGGCCGCCATCTGGCTGTCGGCCCGCAGCGGTCCCGCCCTGCTGCCCAAGCGCATCGGCAAGATCGCCGTGCACCGGCTTTCGCCGTTCATGGCTCGCTTGCCGTTGCGGGTCGCCGACGCGGTGATGTCGGCGACGCAGCGCCTGGCTTTCGGCGACCTGACCAAATTCGGCCTGCCGCCCGCGCCTGCGGGCGGCGCCAGCCGCCTGACCTCGGATTACACCGCGATCGCCGCCGACGACGGCGCCGTCAGCGCCATAAAGGCCGGCAAGATCACCGTCGTACCTGGCATAAGGGAATTCACCCGTGACGGCGTGATCCTGGCCGATGGCAGCCTGATCTATCCTGACATCGTCATTGCCGCGACAGGCTACCGCACCGGGCTGGAGCCGATGGTCGGCAAGCTCGGCGTGCTCGACGCCAAGGGCGTTCCGCTCTTCAACGGCGGGCAAGCCGATCCGAAATTGCCCGGTCTGTGGTTCACCGGCATGCGGCCGAGCATTCGCGGCTGCTTCGCCAATGCCGGTATCCTGGCCAAGGCGATCGCCAAACGGATTGCAGGGTCGGCCTCGCACCAACCCGGCGCATCACGCTGATTTGGGTTCCAGCCGCCGGAAACCGACGGCCTCCATCAGCATGTCCTCTTCCTCCATGCCGGCATTGTGCAGGGCGAGCAGGTTAAGCGCGATTTCCCGCGCGTCGGCGGAATCGGGATGTGCCTCGCGCCGCCGGCAGGCCTCGTCGAACACGCGCTGCAGCTTGGCGATATCGGCTGGCTTGAGCAAGCCACGGTCATAGACGGACTTCGACATGGCGATCTCCTGATAAAGACCTAGGGCGCCATGTTTAAATTGCCAATCTTTCCCGAGGCTTGACCGACTTCACCCCATGCCGCGACTTCAAAGGGCGGCAGCGGTGCAAATCTGCTCCGCTGCTGCGCCCCATGCTGGAGGGCAATCAGACCGCGATCTTGCCGCCGCCCTGTCTGGTGATGGCGACCACCGACGGCCGCACCGGCATGTCGGGCTTGAAGTCGGGCCAGCGCGTCGACAGATCCTCATAGTAGGACGGGCGGCCGAACGCTTCCCAGTCCTCGCCGCCATCGCCCGGATGCTGGACGGCGACGAAGGCGGTCTGGTCGTCGGGCGCAAACAGCGGACCGCACATTTCGGCGCCGATCGGCACGCGGAAGAACAGTTTCGAGGTCGCCCGCGCCACCCCTTCCGTGTCCACCGCCCACAGACCATCCGTGCGGCCGGTGGCTTTCGGGCCCTGGCCGTCGGTCGCGACCCAGAGACGCCCGGCCGAATCGACCGCGCAATTGTCGGGCATGCCGAACCAGCCATTGGCCGTCGTTGCCGTCGAGAAGGTGGCGCCGACATCGGCAACCGCCGGATCACCGCATTTCAGCAGCACTTCCCACTTGCCCTTGGCGGCGGTGAAATCACCGCCGTCCTCGGCGATCTCGATGATGTGGCCAAAGGCGTTTTCGGCGCGGGGGTTGGCGGCGTCTACCTGGTCGGCCTTGCGCTTCGAATTGTTGGTCAGCATGACATAGACCTTGCCGTTGATGGCATTGGGCTGGATGTCTTCGGGGCGGTCCATCTTGGTGGCACCGAGCAGGTCGGCGGCGCGGCGCGTCTCGATCAGCACGTCGGCCTGGCCAGTGAAACCGTTTTCAGCCGTCAGCGGTCCCTGGCCGAAGACGATCGGCAGCCATTCGACCGTGCCATCTTCGGCGAACCTGGCGACATGCAGCGTGCCATCATCGAGCAGGTCCCTGTTGGCGGCATGATCGTTCGGATCGAACGCGGCCTTGGTCACGAACTTGTAGACATAGTCGAAGCGCTCGTCGTCACCGAGATAGAAGACGACGCGGCCGTCCCTGGCGACAATCGATTCGGCGCCCTCATGCTTGAAGCGGCCCATGGCCGTGCGCTTCCTCGGCGTCGAGGTCGGGTCGTTGACATCGACCTCGACGATCCAGCCGAAGCGGTTGGCCTCATTGGGCTCCTTGGCGAGGTCGAAACGTTCGTAATGCGCCGCCCATTCATAGGCGCCTTCGGGAATGCCGAGACGCTTGTAGTTCGCGGCTTCCTTGTGGCCTTCCGGCAACTCGCCGGAGAAATAGCCATGGATGTTCTCCTCGGCCATCACATAGGTGCCCCAGGGCGTGACGCCGCCGGCGCAATTGTTGAACGTGCCGAACACCTTGGTGCCGGACGGATCGGCATTGGTCTTGACGCGGTCATGGCCGGCAACCGGACCGGCCAGCGCCATTTCGGTGTTGGAGGTGATGCGGCGATTGAGCTTGCCGTCGCGCACCACCTGCCATTTGCCTGATGTCTTGCGGATCTCGACGATGGTGCCGCCGTGAGCTGCCATCTCGACATCGACCTGCTCCTTCGAGAGGGGTGCGACTTCGGCCGACTTCTTGCCGTCCTTCTCGACGATTTTCACGATGCCCGGGAACATCAGATGCGGATTGGTGTATTCGTGGTTGACCACCAGCAGGCCATGTTCGGCCGAGCCGTCGATGGGGATGTAGCCGACATAATCGTTGTTGTAGCCGAACTGTTTCGCCTGGGCCTCGGCCGACTGTTTCGTCGGGTCGAAGTCGGGCGAATCGGCAAACAGCGGATCGCCCCAGCGCAGCAGTACATCGGCATCGTAACCCGGCGCGACGTGGTGCTTGTCGTCGATGCCGGCCTCGAGTTCGTCGAACGTGAAGGCCGAGCCTTCAGCGGCCCGGGCCTCGTCGGCGCTGATCAGCGCCAGCGGGCTGACGGTGGCGGCGATGGCCGAGACAGCCAGCGAACCCTTGAGGAAGCCGCGGCGCGAGAACCGCGCGGCGATGATCTCGCCCATGGTGCGGTTGTCGGAAGCGTTGATGGCCGGGCCGTCGTTTTCCTCGAGCAGGCTGGTGCGGAATCGGGTGTCGGGGGAGCGAAGGTCAGTCATGGCTTGCCTCTGGCTGTTGGATTGGCTGGAGCGTGGGTACCTGTTTGACCCCCTTATAATCGCCGGATCACATTTTCGTGACATCGGGAGACCTTTCAGACGCGACAGGCATTGCGCGCAGCGCTGGCTAAGCATTCCCGCAGACCGGAACTGCTCCAGAATCGCCGGTTCGAGATGAAAGGAGACCTTAGGCGGCATCTTGGCCGCGCATCCTGCGACGGCGGACGACATCAGTCGTTTGCAAAAAACAGATCAACGGGCAACTGCACCCTCGACAAGTCACCTCCGCCGCCCCCGGCGGAGGTGACTTGATGTTCGGCGTCTGCGGTCGTCAGGCATCGGGAAAGCCAGTCTCCCGTTTAGCGATGGCGGTCACGGCGCCGTTCATGCGAAGCTAATGTAGCATATACTTGGGACTTTAGTCCAACCTTGCGCTTGCAATGGTCCTGGTTGACAACCGCAACGGTCGGAGGTCGCTTCCGGGCGCCGCGTCTTTCGGCAATGTTGGTTGCACTGCAACGTTGGGGTGGGGCGCGCCGGGCTCAGTCGTCGGAGATCAGAATGCACAGATCGGTCACGACCCGTTGTTGCCGGCTGGCGCTCAAATCGGCAGCGGCGCTGGTGTTGACGATTGCGCCCTATCAAATTGTCCTGGACGGCTCCGTTTCCGGCATCCACACCGTCAGCGCATACGCCAAGGGTGGCGG